>JAWOGL010000244.1:0-7338 GCA_046496945.1 Desulfonatronovibrio sp. | reverse complement strand
GATAGAATCAGCCTGGTTCTGAGCTTCAGATATTAATACTGCCAAGGCTAACAACACATGAGCATGAATACTAAAAAGAAAATCTCCGGATTAATTGCATGGCAGGCCAGATCAGCACACGAGCAGAAAAGGATTGCTGCATTTCTGCTCGTGCTGGCGATTGTGCTTCCATTATCTGTCTGGTTCTGGATCAATTCCGCGTCCCGGCAGAATCTTCTGGAAAAGGATCAGATCGTCCAGCAATATAAAAAGGCCCTGCCTCTGGCAACCCAGGTCCTGTCCGCAGAGCCGGATCAGACTGATTTTTCCGGACTCTCTCCTCTGGCTGCTGTTCAGCAGATAGCCAGGGAAATAGGCCTTGAAAAAAACATGACTTCCATCCGGCCTACCAGCCCCCTCCAGGGCCGACAGGGAGTACAGATCCATCTGGAAAATCTTAATCTTCCCCAGTTGCTTCATCTTTTTGCAAGCCTGAAAAGCCAGACTGAACTTCAGTTGATCTCCGGCAATCTGAACAAAAGAGCGGACAACCCCGCCAGAACGGATTTGAGCGTGATTCTGTCCAGGTGAAGCAGCCTGATCATCTGCATTCATGATAATTTCCAGCTTATGACCTGATTTGTTCCAGGCAGATTTTACAATTCTTCTGAAGTTGAGCTGAATAAACGTTAATAACCCGGAACCCTCAGATGGACGTGAACACAACAGATACCTTTACCCCTGAAAACAAGTCCTCCTGCCGGTTTAAAAAAATATTCATCTGGGGCCTGCTGTTTATTCTAGGTCTGGTGACTGGCCTGGCCCTATTTCTGCCGCGCGATTTGCACTGGCAATACCTTATGAATAAAGTCAGCCTCGGTCACGAAGACATCACCCTTTCAGGTTACACCCTGTCCCGGGCCGGCTGGAATAAGGCCTTCATGGAAAATCTGGTGATTTCCTTTGGAGAACAGACATACACCTTGCCGGAAGTCAGAATAAGACTGGGACTGAGCCCGCGCATCAAGGCCGTGGTCAATACAGGACCGGAAATAATCCTTGCCCTTGAACCAGGCAAAAAAATTTCTGCCCGGGGAGAAATCAATCTAAGCAGACTGGTTCCTGACCAGGAAATGCAAGGCAGTTTATGGGTTGACGGCAATGTCAGTTTCCAGAGCTGGAACGCTCCCCCCTCACGGGGCACGGTCGAGCTTAAAAGCAGCACCCCCCTGAATCTGAATATCTCCCAGGACATCCAGGGGCTTGTCCTTCAAGCCGAATTGACGGAGAACAGACTGGAGATAAAAGAACTTAAGGCCCGGAAGCCTGTAGATTTTTCCTGCTCCGGCCATGCCCTGTTAAACTGGAACACCCTGGGCAACTCCACTTATCAGGTCCGGGGACAGTTCACTCTGTCCGGAAAAAGCAGTCCCTTTGAGCAAAAGGGAAGGCTGAGCCGGCTTATGCCATGAGTAATCAATCAATTGAGCAGACTTTCAATCTGTCAGGAACTCTTGCTAGATCCCCAAAAAAAAGAGGTTACTGAATATATTCAGCAACCCCTTGAAATATTTGGTGGGCCACCAAGGAATCGAACCTTGAACCTCCGGATTAAGAGTCCGCTGCTCTGCCAATTGAGCTAGTGGCCCATGGTCGCGTTTGCGAAAAAAGTATGCCTATACCTCTAAGGACTCATTGTCAAGCAAAACCCGATATCCTGCTCTGTAAAAACTTTGTATCTATTCACCATATTTTATGATCAGCCACTGAATCTAAGGCCAGTCCCTGGTTCATGTTTCGCCATTGATGCGATGTTTGACCGTCGCAGGTTCCGTTCAGGCAAACCATACACATTAAAAACCGCCGATTTTTTCCAAAATATGCAAGATTTCAAATCCAGTATAACATCCCCAGCTAATGGTTTGCCTTACGGAACCGCGACAGGGAGTTCGTATCAACAGAAACATGAACCAGGGACTGGCCGCTGGCTATGGTAAGTAGTTACAAAACTTTTAAAGAACAGCGGACTCTTAATCCGGAAATTTTACCGCATGAAAAAACCGGACTGGACCCGGGATTATAAAAATTTTGGGAAACAGTTACAAATAATATATTTCCCCGGAGACTGGTTTCAGCCCAGGGGAAAGTTTTCCACCAGATCCCATACACCGCAGGGGCAGCACTTGCCGCAAAACCCGCATCCTATGCATTTATCCGGATTGGCGATCCTTTCAAATTTCCCGTTTTCCAGAGCTTTACGTTCAATGGCCCCGGTGGGACATAGCGCGTCGCACAGGCCGCAGTCCATGCATGATCCGCATGAGGAACACTGAGTCGCGCAGCCGCTCAGATCATCATAGTCCATGGACCGGGGATCATGGTACTCCAGGGTCATCCTGGAATAATCCACCTGCTGGGAAGTCTCGCTGTAATCAATAGTATAGTTCTTAAGCAGATCTTCCTGACCTTTCCCGGATCCTCCGGAAAGAGCTTCATCAATCGCCCTGGCTGCTTTTCTTCCTGCCCCGATGGCGTCGGTAAGGAGTCCCGGCCTGACTATATCACCTATGGCAAAGACCCGGGGATCAGAGGTCTGATAAGCCTGATTCACCTGTACAAATCCCTGTTCAGTGGAAACACTTTCAGGCAGAAAATCAAGATCAGGCACGTCCCCGATGGAAATGATCACCGTATCCGCCGGGATGAGCTCTCCAGTAGTCAATACCACTCCTTCGGCGGTCACCTCCCTGGTAAAGCACGGATAACGAAAACGCGCGCCCGCTTTTTCCGCATCGCGGCGTTCCTTGCCAAAAGAAGCCGGTTCCTGGATATCTATGAGGGTAATCTCCCGGCCTCCCAGATGGTGTGCCTGAACAGCCACGTCACACCCCACGTTTCCCGCTCCAATAATCACGACTCTTTCTCCGACCTTCTGAGTACCCTTTTTAGCATTTTTAAGAAAGGTCAGAGCAGGAATTATTCTTTCTGAACCAGGCATGGGTATTATTCTGGGCTTTTGCGCACCGGTTGCCAGGACAATATAATCAAAATCATTTTTCAGCTGTTCAAATTCATCCGCTGTAAGATTCCGGCTCAGGCGTACGTGAGGCAGAACCTCTCGTACTCTTTCCAGTTCACGCTCAAGCACATGTCCCGGGATGCGGTCTTCAGGAATGGCTGTACTCATCTTGCCGCCCAGGACCTGTTCCATGTCATGGATTACCGCTTCATGCCCCATCATCCTGAGCTGCCAGGCTACGGAGATCCCAGCGGGACCACCGCCCACCACCGCCACCTTGCGTCCGCTCAAGGGGGGCAGCTGCGGAACCCTGGAACTGACACCCTCTTTTCCCAGGACTGTAATATCCACGGGTTTGAGGCCCTCCATGTTTCTGGTACAGCCCTGCATGCACAGGTTGGGACAAAGATATCCGCAAATAGAGGCTGGAAAGGGGGTAAAGGCCAGGGCCACATCCACGGCCTCATCCACTTTACCTTCCCGGATCAGCCGCCAGCGTTCCTGCACAGGCATTCCCGTAGGACAGGCCGCCTGGCACGGAGCCATATATTTTCTATGTTCCCATACTGGAATATACCTGCGCAAATCACCTGTAGTAATAAGTGGCACAGGACTGCGGTCCAGATCGGTCAAATCACCGATAAGACCACCTTTTCCCAGCTCCCTGTCCCAGACTTCCTTTCGGAAATCACTCATGGACCTGGGCTTGCGGCCTGTTTTTTCCATTGGAGTACGCGCTGCAATGCATTGCCATTCTCCCCGCACGGACAGCTTGTCTATAAGTTCCGGCCGGTTAATTTTATTCAAAAAAACAGTCAGGTTGGCGCCCAGCCATTCCCAGTCTTCATTAGAGACCGGTCCAAGCCGGGCATCGGCGTGGCTATAGTCCTGGATGGGCCCGCGAAAAAATATCTTCCCTCCCACCATGCCCACGCATGGCCTGTATCCCAGAACATTGTCCGGATCCTGGGGTTCGTGTCCGCAGATGACCGCCACTCCTCCGGCCATGAACTCGGCAAAATAATCCCCGGCCGAACCCAGCACCCAGAGTTCGGGCTGGGAAAATCTGGGATTTTGCTTGGTCATGGTCATACCTCTGGCGCCTATGCCTCCTCCGATAAACACCCTGCCCTGAGCCATGGCGTTGCAGACTCCGTTGGTAGCATACCCGTGAACAATAATGTCCGCGCCCGCGTTAAGCCAGCCAATATCATCCGATGCCGGTCCGTGGACTTCAATGCTCGTTCCCGGGGCACCCATGGCTCCCACCCGCTGTCCGGGTGAGCCGGTTATGCTGACCTTTACCTGTTCGTCATCAGCCAGAAATATCCTTCCGCCCAGGCCGTGCTGGCCAAAGGCCTCTATCTCAATTTCCCGCGTTCCCGCCCGGACCGCTTCCTGGATACGCTCTTCCAGGACCCGCGAGGATACCCGGTCGCTTGCTTGCCTGCCTTTCAGCAGAACCATGTTGGTTTTACTCATATATATCTCCAGATAAATGACTTTTCCGCTAAACCACGTACTTGATCTGCAAACGATCAGCAGTATCGCGGTGGGATATACCCAGGGCGTCGGACATGCCAATAGGCAGGGATGTGGAACGTCCCAGAGGAGCCACAATTTTTTTCAGTTCAATATCAAAGCCCACATACATATCTACCACTCTTTCAGCCACCTTTTCAGGATCAAGACGACGGTAAAGCCTTGGATCCTGAGAAGTTATCCCTTTGGGACACCGGCCGATATTGCAGATATTGCAGCGGTCCCCCTCCGTACCCAGACATCCGGCAGCAGCCTGCATAATATACTTGCCGGTCTGCACGGCGCTGGCCCCCAGCATGATCAGGGCCGCGGCATTGGCTGCCAGGTTGCCGTTCTTGCCGGTTCCTCCGCCGGCTATCAGCGGAATTTCGTTCTGCATGCCCAGTTTAACCAGGTTGAGGTAGCAGTCTCTGATATTAGAGGCAATGGGATGGCCCATGTGATTCATGGATACGTTATAGGCGGCTCCGGTTCCTCCATCTTCTCCGTCAATGGCCAGGCCTGAGGCATAAGGGTTTCTGGTCAGATTATTAAGCACTGCAAAGGCGGTGCTGGAAGCGGATATCTTAGGATACACGGGAACCCTGAATCCCCAGGCCATGCTCATGGACTGGATCATTTTAGCCACAGCTTCTTCAATGGAATACTTGGTCTGATGGGTAGGCGGACTGGGCAGGCTGACCCCGGGGGGGACTCCTCTTATGGCGGCAATAAGCCGGTTCACCTTGTGCCACTGCAGAAGCCCGCCGTCTCCGGGCTTGGCCCCCTGGCCATATTTAATCTCCACAGCGCACGGGTCTTCCTTCATTTCAGGGATAGCATGGATAATTTCATCCCAGCCAAAATAACCGCTGGCAATCTGCAAAATCACATACTTCAAAAACCGGGACCGTAACAGCCGGGGAGGACATCCCCCCTCTCCGGTACACATGCGCACCGGCATGTTCAGTTCTTCGTTAAGATAAGCCACTCCCATCTGAAGACCTTCCCACATATTCGGAGAAAGAGCTCCAAAACTCATTCCGCCGATAAGCAGGGGGTATACTTCCCGTACCGGAGGCATCCAGCCCTGCTCTTGCTTGGCTTTTATGGCTTTGGCCGGGGGAAGGATCCTGCCTATCAGAGTTTTGAGTTCAAATTCATGTCGGCCCGCGTCAAGGGCCGGATCAGTCAGCATGGAAATGCGGACAAACTTGATCTGATCCAGAAGGCTTTCCGGGTTGTTGCGCCGGCCTCCGCGGGTCCGGGGCTGACCGCCCCTGTCTCTGTGAAACCTGAGCATATCGGTGGTTTCGGATTTAATCGGTTCAATGGCGTTATTGGGGCAGACCATATTACACATGGAGCAGCCAATACAGGCATATCCCGGATCAGTTCGCTGCCGGATGCCATGATAAACACTGAAGCTTGAGCCCGGCTTATCCTTTAACCCAAGGGGGGGGACATTGATCTCACGTTTGCGGAAAACTCCCAGTTCAATGGCGTTGACCGGGCAGATGGCTGTACATCTGCCGCAAAGAGTGCAGGTATGTTTGTCCCACTTGATTTGCCAGGGAAGGTCGCGCCGGCTTAATGTTGATGGGGTAATGGCTGTGTTTGCCGGCATATCCTTACCTCCTTACAGTCTGGTGCAACAATTACAGTATCTAGATGCATGGGTTGAAAGTCCTTTGCTTTGTCCCGGTCAGGAATTACCGCGTCCAAACCGCAGGACTCTGAAGAAAAGGCAAACAGGCCGGGCCTGCCCCCTACAATGCCGGGACGCAGTTTTTTGCGGTCCTGAACCATGAACATGGTGTTATCAGGCAGGCAGCCGATCACGCAGTTGGGGCCGTCCACTATCAGCCTGCGGCAGGCCTGCTTTAGATTGATGAGAAAATCGCGGTTGGGGTGAACTTTGAGATCAGAATCCTGCAGCGGAGTAATGATATGCTTGTACTCCTCGATTCCCAGCCCCAGTTCTTTGATGGTGAAATGCAGAATATGGGTAAAGATCTCCGAGTCAGACTGATATCCTTCATAACCGTCCACGCCCTGGGCGCTCAGATACTCCTTAATAGGCACAAAAGCGGTGTTCTCTCCATTGGTCATGGAGGCAATGCCCTGAATAAAAAAGGGATGGCAGGCGTACAGGTTAATGCCGTAATTGGTGTTCTGTCGTCCCTGGGCCAGAATGCGCCGGGCAAAGAGTTCCTGGCGGTCCAGGCCCAGATAGCCGGCTATATCCATGGGATCGCCCACTTCCTTGATCATTATCGCGTTGGGCCAGAAGCTGAACACGACCATGTCTTTTTTTTCCTGGCCCATGCGGCGAAGGTCCAGCCTGGCCCTGGTCATGCGCCGTTCTTTTTCTTCCTGTTCCAGGTCATGCCAGGTTTGCGGGGGCTCATACACCTGGATGAGATATGTTTCTCTTTTTGGCGTCCCTGGAGGGGGAGCATCCTTTACATCCAGAATAAGGCGATATTTGGGAACAAAGCCCATGCCGGACATGAAATCTTCCTGGCGGCGCAGACCGGCCTGGGTAAATATTCCTGAAAGAATGGGCAGGTTTTTGAACTTGCTGAACGGTCCGCCCAGATCGCTCAGGTAGAGTCCGATACCGGATCCGTCATGTCCCTCCTTCATCATATCCAGGGCCTCAATAGCCTTGATGGGGGAGACCGGCTCTGTGCTGGTCAGCGAAAATAATCGACACATATTTTTACTCTTTTTTGGTTAACACTTATAAATTATCAAGGTTTCTATTCACCACATATTATGAACAGCACTGAATCTAAGGCCGGTCCCAGGTATCA
>JAWOGL010000205.1:0-14043 GCA_046496945.1 Desulfonatronovibrio sp. | reverse complement strand
ATAAACGATTGGACAAGCACCAGGCCAAGAAGCAAGAAGGCATCGCCACGATGCTTATTGTGCCCATAACTGTAGAGGATTCCATCATCGGCATCATGACCTTGTATACCTCCACTCCCCGCACATATTCTGAGCGGGACATCGAGTTTGCCACCGCCCTGGCTGAACAGGCTGGTATGGCTTTGGAGATCTCCAGGCTGGTCACCTGGCTGCGTAGGAACAACCAGCTCATCCAAAAGTTCACCACTGATATCCACTCCAGCCTGGATCTAAAGGATGTACTCTCCACTTTGACCCGGGAGATCGTGGACTTCTTGGATATCAAAGGCTCCTCAATCCTGCTCTTTGATGAAAACATGCAGCGCTTGGAGTTTGTGGCTGGATACGGATTGAGTCAAAACTATGCAGCCAGGGACCGCCTGGTAGTGGAATCCAGTGTGGCCCAGACCCTGGAAGGCCAAACCGTTTACATCGAGAATGCCCAGGAGGATGAACGGGTAAAGTACAAGGATGCCAAGAAGAAGGAAGGCATTGTCAGCATCCTTTCCGTGCCTATTCATAGCCAAAAAGGGATTATCGGCGCATTGCGCCTATACTGTGGCACAAAAAGGGTCTTTGCCCAGGATCAAATCGATCTAGTTCAATCCCTGGCCTCAATCGGGGGCATGGCCATCCAGAATGCTTCCTTGTATTCCAAACTCAATCAGGAGCTAAAAGATCTGGAAGAAGATATTTGGAGCCATAGGGCCTGGTTCTAAACAGAGTCCGGCCCCTTTTGGGGCCGGACTCTAAATGACCTGAGAGCTCAAAGCTCTCTTAACTGACTTGAACTCATTTACCATGAATCTACCTATTCGTCATTCCGGCGAAAGCTCGTCATCCTGGATCCTGGAGCATGTCCAGCATGACTGGGAGAACTAATGACAAAGGCACAAGCTAATACATCATGCCTGTCAGATAGACCCCTGCGCCCACGAACAAATCTGTACCCGGCACCCTGTAGATGTAAGTCTTTTTCTTCCGAGGCGTACTCTTGCCCGGCCGGGGCCACATGTATTCCACCCATCCCTCGCCTGTAGACCTAGCCAGATTCACAAAATGCACGAACAGGGCCTTGTCTGTGGGATCGGTTCTAAGCAGGACATGGTCTTTTTCTGTTAGCTCTGGTTTAAAGGGATGGGCCAGCATCTTGCCTTCCAGATTCATCAAGAAGACATAAGAGTCCTTCCAGACAAAGCGCCCCTCAGGATCGCTTATCTTCTCTATGGCCTTCTCCAAACTATGGTTTTGGATATAGGAAGCAGCCTCCTGGCACATGGTCACGCATTCCTCCTTGGTGGCGTAGTCCCCGGCAAAGGCTGGGCTAGCTAGAAAACAGGCCATCATGATAGCCAAACCTGCGCTTATAATCCAAGCTCTCATAATATCCTCCTTTTAATGAGACTATTTTTGTCAGGGGCTATTACTTGATCCAGGGCCTGCCAGCAGGCAGGACATCCCTGCCAAAGACATTTGCGTACAAGGCATGACACATCATGTATAAAGCTGCCAGAGCACAGGCCATAAGCTCATATCCGGCAATGGCTGTAAATTGGGGATAGCCGAAATGGGCGATGTCCAGCAGGATGAAGCCCAGCAAGAGCAGAGTAAAGACAACTGCAAGTCCGCCGTTGATGCGCATGGCAGGGATCCACATGATGAAGGTATATATGGTCCAGGCCACCAAGAACCAGCCCACGTCTGTATCGCTAGCGTGATAGATATTAAAGTGATTCATCATGAAGATAACACCCAAGGAAATCCAGAATGCCCCGTAAGAAACAAAAGCGCTGAAGCCGAAATTGTTGCCTGAAGGGTATTCCAGAAATCCGGCAATCATCTGGGCCAGCCCTCCATAGATAAAGGCCATGGCAATGGTAGGGCCCACATCGCACCAGCCTACATTGTGAAACTGCAAAAGCATGGTGGTGATCCCGAAGGCTGCAAGTCCCACTACAGCCGGATTACCTTTCATTTCCTCACTTGCCATGCACACCTCCTTGTTGGTTGGGGGACCTAAGCTAACAGGCCATGAGATTAAAAAAAAGCGAGCCTCAAATATGCACTACTGCCTAACACAGGCTGACTAAGGGGTTCAACAGGCAGCTCTCCATGGAGCGCTGCCAGAACTAACTACTTATCTCGCTTCACTTTTTTAAAATACCACTACTGCATTCCTTGTTTCCTTGGCTTTGTACAGTGCATTATCTGCTATATTCACAAGCTCTTCAACACCCTGGACCATATCTGTATAAGAGGCAATCCCGGCACTAACTGTAAGCTCTGTATCCAGCTCAAATGAACAATCCTGAATGTCCTGCCTGATATCTTCAGCCAGCTTTCTGGCTCCATCCCCTTCTGTACCAGGACAGAGGACCAGAAACTCCTCACCACCCCAACGCCCTACAACATCTGTTGCCCGGATCCTGCTTTGCAGCCTGGAGGCAAATTCATTTAAGACATTGTCTCCTGCTGTATGTCCATAATTATCATTTATGGATTTAAAATGATCAATATCTAACATGATTATAGAAAAAGGGGTTTTCTGACGATGAAAACGCTTCACCTCCAGCTCTAGATCTGTTTCTAGCTTGCTGCGGTTGTAGATGCCGGTAAGCTTATCTGTAGTGGACAACTTTTCCAGCTCTTGATTCTTACTTTCCAGAAGCTGATAGGCTTCGGATATTCTAGCATTATATAGCTTCACCTTTCTGATCCACAACAGGCTGAGCAATACTGCCATAGAGGCTGCTGCAAGTATCCACCAAGCTATTGTGTAATCTACTCTCTCCTCAAAACTGACAGAAATCCAGTCATCTACAACGCGTTCCCGCTGTTGCAGAGGTATTGAATGCAACCCTTTCTGGACTATGCTCAGCAATAAGTCGTTGCCTTTTTTAACCCCTGCTGAAATGGGTAGCTCTTCTTCAATAGTGCCTGAGATTTTAATCTCTAAAAGACCGTGATTTTGAATCGCATAGCTTATGCTGGGGATTGTACCTATAAAGGCAAAATCCTGTCCATTTTGCACTCGCTGCAAACCTTCATGAGCAGAATCCACTGCAACAAATTCTAGATGGGGATGCTTTCTTTCTAGCAGGGTACTAAGCTCTCCTCTTTTAACATAACTGACACGCTTGTTGTTTATTGCACTCAAGTTTTTAATAAAAATCTCACTCTTTCTGGTGGCCAAAACCAAAGGCAGGGAAAGATAGGGCTTGGTAAAGTCGAACTCCTCCTTTAAGGTGGAGTCAGGTACCACAGCTGGGATTATGTCAGCTTCTCCAGCAATTACCCCAGCAAAGCCTTGGTCATCACTTTCTGTGTTGCTATACACAAAAGGAATATTGGATTCCTCACTAAGCAGGGAAAATATATCCGCAGCAATACCCTCGTGCTCATCTTGAGCATTTAAAAAATCAATGGGATACCATTTTTTATTCCCACTTAAACGCAATCCCCCATATTCTTGGGTATGCTCTTTGATTAATTCATATTCTGCAGGCAAAAAGTCTTCCTGCAGCATATCGCTCGGAGAAAATCCTACCCATCTATCTTGCAGGTCTTTGTATTCTCCTGGTGATATTTGATTAATGCCGGCCTGAAGCAAAGAATGCAGGCCATCTAGCTCACGCCGGACTCCAATACGCAAATCCTCATCCTTAATTGCAGGGATATCTATTCTACCAGCAAGCTTTAAGTTTTCCAGCATATGATTCTGAATCATGTAATTGCCAATATTAATATTGGTAACTACTGCATCAATCTCCCCAAATGAAAGCATTTGCATGAGCTCATGTGTATCCTCAATCTCTTTAATATCGATTTCTTGGTACTCCTGCAAATATCTTTTGTAATATATATCAGTTTCAATACCTACGGTTTTGCCTTTAAGATCCTCAATACCATTGTACTGGAAAGTTCCCTCCCTAATATAAACAACAGTAGGAATAATATAGTATGGCTCTGTATACCGTGTAAATTCTGTACGTTCTTTTGTGAAGGATATAGCAGTTATTAAATCTACTTCGCCATTCTTAAAGCGATGCAAATTCTTTTCCCATGTGCCTTCTACAATCTCAAATTCTATACTTGTCTTTTGCTCCAGCAGGTCTATATAGTCAATAGTGAATCCCATCAACCTTCCCTCAAGGGTAAAAGAAAATGGGGGAAAGTTATTCAAAACCGCAATCTTGAACTTCTTTCTTTCAGTTATGTCCTTTGAGCTATTAGAAGGGTCTTTTTGTGTTTCATTATTTTGAGCCTGTGCACCAGCAGCCGCAAAAAACAGCAGGTGAATGATAAGCAATAAGGTGCATGCTCTTATACAGTATCCAACCATGGGTGAGCTCCCAAATTACAGCTACAGTCCTACTTAATGTGAGCTCTGAGAATCAGTTATGCTTGAATTGCGAATATTCGTCAACAAAGCACAAAAAAACAAGCCCCGGGGGATACCCGGGGCACAGAGGTTTAGGCCTGAGCAGAACAATCAGGATCCAGCCTGGAATTTCTACATGCAGTTCAGAATGTTATATGCTCACAGCATTATATGTGTCATGTCCAGGCTATTTCCAGAAAGAATCTGATTCTAGCTACTTCTCTTTTTCTCGCTCTGGATATGGTCAATAACCCCTTGAAGCTGCTGGGCCTGCTGAGAAAGCTCGCTGATGGCCCTGGCAGATTCATTCATGGCCTGGGCGGTCTCCTTGGAGATGCGGTTAATGTCTTCCACCCTGGAGTTTATTTCCTCGCTTGCTGAGGATTGTTCCTCGCTTGCTGTAGCTATGGACTGCACCTGATTTGCTGCCTCTTCAGAAAATGAGACAATCTCCTGCAACGCGCTCCCGGATTGGTTAACCAGATCAGTTGCAGACCGGACTTTCTTTGCTGCCTCACTCATGCTCTTGATGTTAACATTGGCACTTTCCTGGATAGCATGGATTGTGTCGTTAACCTCCTTTGTCGCCTGCATGGTCTTCTCAGCCAATTTGCGGACCTCATCTGCGACTACGGCAAAGCCTCTTCCGGCCTCACCTGCTCTAGCAGCCTCTATGGCAGCATTTAGGGCCAAAAGGTTTGTCTGATCAGCAATGTCTTCAATAACATTTATAACCTTGCTGATCTGTTCTGACCTCTCACCAAGGTCATTCAGATTTTGCTCCATGCTCTTGGTATTGTCGCTCACCTCGTTAATGGCCTCTACTGATTTTTGGACTATCTCTGCTCCTTCAGAGGCCTTGTCCTTGGCGCTGTTGGACATCTGGGCAGCACTTGAGGCGTTTTTTGCCACCTCAAGGATAGTGGAGTTCATCTCTTCAATGGAAGAGGCTGCCTCGCTAATCCTGTTGCTTTGCTCTTCGGTGCCCTGGCTTGCCTGTTCCACCTGGGCTGACAATTCCTCGGATGCAGAGCTCACCCGCTCCACAATGCCCTTAAGCTGATCCACCGCTTCCTGTTGCCCTTCTGCCTTGGCTCTTTCAGCTTGTTCTTTCGCTTCTTCAGCCTCTTTTGCTGCCTGCCTAGCACGATTCATCTCAGTTTCAGCCTTGGACTGTTGCTCTTCAGCCTCATTGATTTTGGCCTTCAGGTTGTGGACCATGTAATTCAATGCATTGGCCAGGTCTTCAACCTCATCTTTAGTGCTGATGTTCAGGCTGTCATCCAAATTGCCTTCAGCACAGCTAGTTGCAAACTGAGTAGTCTTTTTTATAGGGGCAATAAACTTTCTGGCAAAGAAAGCCCCTGCCGCTAAGGAAGCAAGCCCTATCACTACTGAGAACATGGATATAGTATTCAAAATTTTGGATTGAATGGTTTCAATCACTGACCTGGTTTGCCCGATGAAATACATACCAACCACATTATCGTTCATGTCCTTAATAGGCCAATATATAGTATCATACCATGTGCCCAGAATATTATTCCGCTCCGTGAACTCATCTTTCTGATCAATCACTGTCTTTGTGACATCAGAGTTCTGCATAGAAGTTCCAATTGCCCTTTCACCGTCCTTCATAATGGTAGTTGCAGCCCTGGTGTCCTTATCAAAGATCGTGACATGCACATCCAACAAGTTCTGCAGTTCATCAACAAGGCCGACAGAGGCAATTGGAGATCCAGTTAGGATAGTACCGATAACATTGCCCCCATTGTCCTTGATTGGCGCAGCAGCAAGATAGGACAAGCCATCCTTGGGAGTCCTTTCTATTCCAGATGCCAGCTCTCCCTGAATAGCCTTTTGAAAAACGTTCATTCCATCAATTGAGTCGCCGTGCTCATCATCATGGCCCCTGGCAACAACATTGCCTTGTTTGTCTGTCATAAAGAATAGTTTAATATTGCCTCTGTCGGTCATGTTGTCAGCAAAAGATTTTAAGGCAGGAATATAACTACCAGCACTGTCGGAGCTTATGCCTTCAGTGTTGATTTCATTGATAGCCATTATTTCAGAGGCATCCAATTCATCCTGCAAAAACTTGATATTGGTCTTAACAATATCTTTAATGCTTTCCAGATAAGACTCAAAGGCTTTTTGGTTCTGTTGCAAATCTTGTTCTGCCTGGGTGTCCAGAGAAGAAGAAACAACATGATGTACACCAAAAAATAAGGCAATGCTTACAAAAAAAACAACACCAACTATTAACATGCAAAGCTTACCAAACAGCTTAATCCGTAACATATAAAATTTCCTGGTCTTAATTGTTGACTAAAAAAGACCGCTAAGGAGCGGTCTAGGATACAAAAACTAAAATCTTTGCTTTGTGGTCATTAATATGAACTACACATATTTGGATCTCCTTTAAATAACTTATTGCTGTTATGCTAATGTGGATTTTTATATCTGGCAGTTTAACTCCCTGGGTTTCAGAAGATGTCCCGGGTCCTCTCTGAACTCAGCTGCTTTTGGGTTTCTGGCTTGTGTCTATCTGCGTAGGCCTGATATATGGGGATCAGGTAAACACGGCAGATTATAACGAATAGTTGTCAAAATCAGGATAAATATGCAGCTTGCTTACAGTGGAGAATGGCCCAGGAGCCACTTTAAAACATGGGCCAGGACTGCATGCCAGATTTTTGAGCAGGCTGCAACCCTGGCAATTGGGCCCTGGAAGTTGCTGAAACGCCCCCAGATCCTAGCAAGAAGCACAGGAATTGAGCAATTCATGTAGGTATTCAAAGCGGTTGTAAAACCCAGGCCTGAACTGATACCAAATCATTTGCTGTTGTTTCTGATTGTCCAACTTATAACAAAAAAGAGGTTATCCATGGGTGTGCATAGTTGTTTTCTTTTTCGGTCTGCAGCCTATAGTATAGCCCTGGTAGAGGCTAAAATGCACAAGGCCCGCTGCATGTCCTGCACCGGGCCTTGTACAAGCTGCTTAAGCTTTAACACTCATGATTTACAAGCGCAGTTTTCAGGGAAGCCAGGAATCCACCTGCTCTTCATGGGTGCGGATATAGCGCAGGGCTTTCTCATAGGGGTATTGACCATCGTCCTCATGGATCCAGATCATCAACTGTCCCATATCTTCAGGCTCCCAGTAGAAATTGTCCAAAAACTCGACCACTTCCGGCATATCTTCTTCCAGGCCTTTTCTGACCACTGTATTGATGTGTTCCTCCCCACCAAAGACATTCTTGGGGTCTTCCAGAAACTTGAGGTTCCATCTGGCGAATTTCCAATGCGGTATCCAGCCAGTAACCACAACCCATTCGTGATCGGTGATAGCATCTCCCAGGTCCTTGGTCATGCTCTGCTCATTACCCGTAGTCAAATTAAAGCCGTCCAGATCATAGGCCTGCATAGCCTCCTTCGTCTTTTTCATAACCCCGGCTTCCGGATCAATGCCCACGATCATGTGCTCGAATTCGTCTGCGTACTCGGACAGATCCTCGATGGATTCCGCTTTGATATAGGGCTCATTACGCAGCCCGGTGCCAGCGGTCTGCCTGCCCACGGTCACGTTAGGCACTACCAGACCGATACGCGCACCCTCCAGGTTCGGACCCAGGTCTACAACCTGATCAGAAAACTCCTGCATATAATGCTCATGTGTGCCAGGCAACCAGGCACCCACCATGGCATCCACTTCTCCTTCAGCCACTGAGCGCCACATCTCTTCTGCATTCATGGCCTCAATCTCGCAGTCGTAACCCATCTTCTCCTGCAAGACCGCCTTGACCACATTTGTGCTGGCTATCTCCGAGGACCATTTCACATAGGAAAGCTTGACAGTTTCCTTTTCTGCTTGTGCTGGCAGGGCTAAAAGCAGCAGGATACTGATCATCCCTAAAACTCTGCACAAAAATTTGCCTTGTTCTCTCTTATACATATCTCTACTCCTTGTCATTTAGATTCTATCTAAATCTAGCACCTATGCCTGGGGCTTCCTGCCAAAGTAAAGGACTGACAGGATCCTGAGAACATAACCATCTGAACTCATTCCTCCCAGCCATATTTTTGCACATAATTCCTTAGACCTCGCAAAACCGACCAACACATCAGGAGCACCACAAGGGCGAAGGGCAGACCTGTGGTAATAGCTCCGGTTTGCAGGGCGACCAAACCGCCACCAGCCAACAGGACAGCTGCGACCACCCCTTCTGTGATGGCCCAAAACAGACGTTGCGGTTTGGGAGGATCTGGATTTCCCCCGGAAGTAATAATGTCGATGACCATGGACCCAGAGTCGGAAGAGGTCACAAAAAAGGTGATCACCACTATCACTGCTAATAAGGAAGAGACAGTGGCCAGGGGAAAGTTTTCCAGGAAGATGAACAAAGAGACAGGAATGTTATCCTGCACTGCTTTAGCTATGCCGCCCTCGCCGAATTTTTCGATATAAATAGCGCTGTTGCCAAAAATGGTCATCCAGAAAAAAGTTACTATAGAGGGCACAAACAAAACTCCCAGCAGGAACTCCCGCACTTTGCGTCCATAGGAGACCCTGGCAATAAACATGCCCACAAACGGAGACCAAGCGATCCACCAGCCCCAATAAAATACAGTCCAGCTGTTCTGCCAGGTGCCACCGGTATATGTCTCATTCCAGGCGGCCAAGGTGGGAAAGTTCTGCACATAGTTGCCGATGTTCTCGATAAAGCCGCTTAGAATGAATATGGTCGGACCCAGAATGAGCACGAAAAGCCCTAATAAGGCCATGACTACCATATTGCATTCACTTAAGAACTTAATCCCTGCGTCCAGGCCCCGGACAACTGACCATGTGGCCAGGGCAGTTATCCCTGCTATCAGCAGAATCTGCACCAAGGAGCTCTCTGGTATGCCAAAGACATGGGCTAGTCCGGCATTGACCTGCTGCACCCCTAGCCCCAGGGAAGTAGCCACACCATAGAGACAGGAAACAGTGGCCAAAATGTCTATCAGATTGCCCAAGCCCCCGTAAATACGGTCTCCCAGCAAGGGATAGAAAACATTGCGAATGGATAGGGGCAGGCCCTCAGAGAAGCCGAAAAAAGCCAGACCCAGGCCTACAATAGCATAGATTGCCCAGGGATGCAGCCCCCAATGCAGGAAAGTCAGCTCCATGGCCTTCTGGGCGCTTTCCGCTGTACCGGCCTCTGTGAAGGGATTGCCCACAAAGTGAAACATGGGCTCTGCCACTCCGTAGAACAGGATGCCAATACCCATGCCAGCGCTGAAGAGCATGGCAAACCAGCCCAGGGTGCTGAATTCTGGTTCTGCATCCCTGCCTCCGATGCGCAGGTTGCCGAACCTGGTAAATACCAGACCCAAGCAAAACAGCAACACCACATTCATGACCAGAATAAAAAACCAACCTGCAAAATTGGCAATCCAGCTTTGTATGTTCCCGAACATGGCCTCTGCAGTATCGCCCATGACCAAGGTTAACAAGACGCCCAGGATGATTATTCCAGCACCCCCGAAAAAAACCCAAGGGTGAATGTCGTACTTGAATATTTTATTGTCCAGATTGCTTATAGTGCGCGTGGTCCTGTCAGTACTACGTCTCACATCTTCTTGCATAATCTCCTCCTTGACACGTGATTCCAGCAATGTTGCCTGTCAGCTGCAGCATAGTATTGTCCGGAAAATCAACACTCTCATTTGTGCAAAGGCCCAATAGCACACAATTGGTGGTTAAAGTGCCTGCTTGTTGTTAACCTGCAGGTCTAGCCTTTCATTCTCAGTATGGTCCTATCCCCATTCTCAATCATTTCCAAGGCATCACCTGTCCTAAAGGCAGGCAAATAAGCCGAGCCAGGCAAACAGACATAGCCCCGCCTATACCTGATTACTCTTTTGCTCTGTTCCTTGTCCTCCAGCAAGCCAGGGATTTCGTAGTATTTTTTGTCTTGACGCTGTAATAAAAAGAGATGCTCCTTCAAGGTTAACCTGGAAATTGCCAATTCTTTCATGATCTCCTTGGCAGTTTTGCCTGCCCCGATCAGTTCACGCAGGCGCTCCGGCCTGAACTTGGTAGAATAATCACCTTTGGACATAACTCCTCCTCAAAAAACTTTCTCAAAGTTTTTTCAAAATGATTCTGTCTTGTTCCACGATCATTTCAAATTCTTCACCCGGCTTAAATCCTGTTTTTTCCAGCATCTTGGGAGAAAAGATAATGCCCTCCTGTATATGGAAAGGCTGTTCATGCCAGTCATCAGATCTTAGTCCCTTGACATCATAGAATTTCTTGTCCTGCTTCTGCAGCATTAGCAAATGTTCCCTTAAGGACCAGCTAGAAATGGAGAGCTCTTTCATGATTTCTTTAGCTGTTTTGCCTTCCTGGATTAACTTCCTTAACCTCTCTGGCTGATAATTGTGGCTGTAGCTGCCTCTTGCCATGCATAACCTCCTTAATCATGGGTTTATTAACAGAATTAGTCGAGGCATCAAACACATTTGCAACGCGTAGCCATAACAACAAAACCTGCTGCCAGGACAAACAATCTAAGCCTTTACAGTTCACATCAGCTTCAAGTATCAGCTTAACTATTGATTTACTCTACACGGCAAAAGTACCCAACTCATAACAAGAACATGAGGCAGGGCAGGAGAAGGTTATCGTAGATAAGCCCAACTCGAGATAGGTAATTTGGATTTTTAGGATATCAGCTAGTTGCCTCGGCAGCTAGATAACCACTGTTTAAGCTTAGCTGTTAGCCTTAGGAAGATTCAGTGATGAAAGCAACAAAACAGACAGGATTATTATGGATCAAAATAAATTCATGACTCTGCATATACCAGAATATTGCTTGTGTTGCAGTATAATTTACAGTATATTAAAAGTAATGAGCATGTTTTTAGTAAAAAATATATCATAGACAGGGAAATTTATTTTTTTTAGCTGAGAAAAAAGGGAATGTCAAGATTTTATTCTCGAAATGGTGTACTTGCAGGTCTCAAATGCACGGGTGCACCTTGAAAAAGTACACAAATAGAATTTTAGGCAAGATTTCAAAAGCAAAGAAAAACGGGCTACTGCATGCAATAGCCCGTCTTTCTTTGCACGGCTGCTTCCTATCTATTCATTCTTCACTGGGCAGACGGGACTGCAAAAAGTCGTCTTACGTTCATTTTGCTTCAAAATTTTAAGCTATAACGCTTTGTTTTTACTGACCTCTGACTTCTGATCTCTAACCTCTAGCGAGTGCAAATACAGATTTTGCACTCGCATCTGGGCACCAGCATGGGCCTTATCCCCTGTTATCTTTTTTGGCTCAAACAGAGTCAAACAGCTCATTAACCTCATCTTCAGGAGCCTTGTCCAGCAAGCTAACTATGACAGCAGCAATGGCGCAAATTATAAATCCCGGTAAAATCTCATAGAGATCAAAAAATCCCCCGGAAAGATTTTTCCAGACAATAACCGTCACTGCTCCAACTATCATGCCTACTAAGGCTCCATTTCTAGTCAGCCTCCTCCAGAAAAGGGAAAGAATAACAATGGGTCCGAAAGCAGCTCCAAAACCGCCCCAGGCATAGGCAACCAGGTCCAAAACCTTGCTTTCTGGATTGGAGGCCATGGATGTGGCCACCAGGGCCAATACCAACACAGATATCCTTCCAATCCAGACCAGTTCTTGAGGCTTGGCCTCTTTTCGCAGGATCTGTTTGTAAAAATCTTCTGCAATCGCACTGGAACAGACCAAAAGCTGGGAGTCCACTGTACTCATAATTGCAGCCAGAATAGCTGCCAGAAGCAAGCCAGCTATCCAAGGAGTAAAAAGGGCCTGATTTAAGGCAATAAACACAGTTTCTGAGTTTTCCAGGGGAGCATCGGCAAAATAGGCAATACCTGCAAAACCGGTGAATATTGCGCCAAAAAGACCAAAAACCATCCAGGTCATACCTACTAACCTTGCTTTAGGAACATCATCAGCATTGCGTATAGCCATAAACCTGGCCAGAATATGAGGCTGGCCAAAATAACCAAAACCCCAGGCCATCAAGGAAACAATGCCCATAAAGGTCATACCGGAAAAAGCATCCACATGAGAGGCCTCAATTGCGCCAGCCTCTGCTACCACAGTATCCCAGCTTCCGATTACATTGATAGTAATGATGGGCACCACTAAAAGAGCTATAAACATAAGTGTGCCCTGGATAAAGTCAGTAAGGCTGACTGCCATGAAGCCACCTAAAAAGGTATAAGCCACAATAACCAGAGCGCCTACCCAAAGCGCCAGCTGATAGTTCATGCCAAAAGTCTTCTCAAATAGAATCGCTCCGCCCACAAGGCCGGAAGTTACATAAATGGTGAAAAAAACCAGGATCACCACAGCTGAAATAACCCGCAACACCCTTGTTTGGTCATTAAAGCGATTTTCAAGATAATCTGGCAAGGTTATCGCATCTCCAGCCTTTTCTGTGAATTTACGCAAGCGCTTGGCCACAAATTGCCAATTTAAATATGCCCCAATAGAAAGACCAATAGCAATCCAGATATTGCTCATCCCTCCTGCATACATAGCACCTGGAAGTCCAAGCAAAAGCCAGCCGCTCATATCAGAAGCCCCTGCGCTTAAGGCTGCCACACCAGGGCTTAAGCGCCTGCCTCCCAAAATATAGTCAGCAAGGTTTCTGGTTCGATAATAGAAAAAGACGCCAATTCCCATCATTACAATCAGATAAACTATAAAGGCGGTAAAAGTTGGTGTATTCATCTACTTTTTCCTCCTATCAGTGATTAAAGTAATGATGGACAACAAAACTACCAAAGGCATGGGAACTAACAACCAAAACCATGTTGCAGTTGTCAAAGACATCTCCTCCATAATGCATACCTCCTGATAATGTTTTGTGTTGCTTTGTTACAAAAGCTTAGTATCCTAAAAAACAACTTGAAAACAGCACATATCATATAACCCCAATATCAGTAACCATGACGCTATACATTTATTCAGCTTAAAGAGCAACCACCAAAAAGCCGTATAGAAATATTTACTAGCAGTTAAACAATACTTTTATTATCTGAGCTTGAGCTTTGATTCCGTCATCCAATGTAGTGCTATATAAATTAGTTATAGGTCTTACAATAGCACATGACTTGCATATTATTCTACCCAGTCGTCATCTTCTTCAATGGGAGCAAAGCCTCTGCGCATGGTATTCTCTGTATTGTTGCGAGGATCCATGAACTGGATAAGATAATCCGGTCCTCCTGATTTAGAGCCCACGCCTGACAACTTAAAACCCCCAAAAGCATTCCTCTCCACTAAAGAGCCTGTTATGGATCGGTTTAAATAAAGATTACCTACCCGGAAATCTTTTCTAGCTTTATCCAGATGCTCTGGGCTGCGGGAGAAGACACCACCGGTTAAGGCAAAGCGTGTGGAGTTAGCCCATTCCAAAGCTTGATCAAAGTCTTTAACCTTCATCACAGAAAGTACCGGTCCGAATATTTCTTCTTGAGCCAAGCGATGTTCTGGCTTGATGTCTCCAATTATGGTCAAAGGGACATAATAACCGCTTTCCGGATTTTCATTTTCCCTGCTTAGCAGCAAGCTTCCTTC
>JAWOGL010000177.1:0-4982 GCA_046496945.1 Desulfonatronovibrio sp. | reverse complement strand
AATGAATTGAATGTCTTGCTGGCTGTAGACATGATTCCTGGAACCAGCCAAAGTATAGCCTCTGCAATTGATATCACAGAAAGGAAGCGGATAGAGGAGGCTTTGCAGAGAAATGAACATCAATTTCGGACTCTTTTCATGGAATCTCCTGTTTCGATTACAATACATGATAAAGACACTGGTGAGGTTGTAGATGCCAATCCCAAGGCATACGCCTCGTACGGTCTATCCTCTTTGGAGGAATTGAAGGCTTGGGGAATGTTTATTGAACCTCCTTACTCACAGGCTGAAGCCGTGGCCTGGATTAGAAAAGCCGCTATTGAAGGACCTCAGCATTTCGAATGGTTAAACAGAGATATCTATGGCAATTATTTCTGGGAACAAGTGCGGCTCATAACAATAACTATCAATGGCCTAGAAAGAGTTCTGGCCACCACCGTAGATATTACTGAGCTCAAGCAGGCCGAACTGGCCCAACTTCAGGCCAAGGAACAGGCTGAGGCTGCAAACAGTGCCAAGTCCGAGTTCCTGGCCAATATGAGCCACGAGATCCGCACTCCATTAAACGGCATCATGGGCATGCTGCAGCTCCTACAGATGACAGAGCAGGACCGGGAGCAAAAAGAGTACGTGCAAATGGCCTATCAGTCCTCTGAGCGCCTGCACAGGCTTTTAACCGATATACTGGATCTTTCCAGGATCGAGGCTGGCAAACTGGAGCTAAGTGAAGAGGGCTTCCAGCTTGCTGAAGTCCTTAATTCTTTACAGGACATTTTCAGGCTGGCCTGCCAGGAGAAGCAAATATCTTTGCAGATCCAGTCTGACAAGGATCTGCCGCAGTTGCTGACAGGGGATCATGTTCGTCTGAGCCAGATCCTGTTCAACCTGGTGGGTAACGCGGTCAAGTACACCCAGCAGGGGGAAGTCAGGGTGCAGGTCTATCATCTCCCTGGAGGCAGCCCTGAACTCTGCAGGATTTTGTTTGTTATAAAGGATACAGGTCAGGGCATTCAAGAGGACAGGTTGGAGCAGGTGTTCGAGAAATTTCGCCAGGTCGAGAATTCGGATTCCCCTTATGCCAGGCAGTTTGAGGGGGCTGGCCTGGGTCTGCCCCTGGTCAAGCGGCTTGTGCGCTTGATGGGCGGCAACCTTTCTTTAACCAGCCAACCAGGGGCAGGGACGGAGGTCTACGTGAGCCTGCCTTTTAAGGTCCCTGAGGCCCTGCAGCAAAAGACTGAAGGCCTTCAGGAAGAAACGCACTCTGCTAACGCCGGCGCTGCTCAGGTGCTTGTTGTGGACGACGAGCAGACCACCCAGTTCCATATCCAACGGTTGCTGGAGAAAAACGGATATAGGGTCACTGTGGCTGAGGATGGAGAAGGGGCTTTGGCAAAGTTGGCTCAAGATCAATATGATTGCGTGCTCATGGATGTGCAGATGCCAGTAATGGATGGGGTGGAGGCCACCAAGAAGATCAGGTCTTCCAACCATGGCTTCAGGGATATTCCCATCATAGCTCTAACAGCTTACGCAATGTCTGGAGACAGAGAGAAATTCCTGGATTACAGCATGGACGACTATATAGCTAAGCCAGTGAACAAGGATGAACTCCTGAAAGTGATTGAGAGGAACATTTCTATGTAATTGACAATTGCAACATAACGTCTATGCCTGTGTAGTAGTCCGGATTTGAAAAGATGAGGACTAGCGAAATTATTCCTCTTTTTTGGTCCAGCTGGATATGCTGTTTTGACAGGCTATTTTCGGCTAGATTGACAAAATCAGGGATTTTTGTAAGAGTTAGTAATGAATATCAGAATTAAGGTGCAGTTGTTTGATATTTCAGGACTACTGACAAGTCTGGTACGTTATGTTTAATTATAATCAGACAGTATCAACGATTTAACCGGTCTTTTATAACTTAATATTGGATTTTTTTATGCCTTCCAAGCAAAACCCTTTTAATTTCGGCAATGAATTTACTACCCAAGAAACTCAAGACCTTGTGCAAAATGCCCCTATAGGAATTTTTACTTCAACGCCTGAGGGAAGATTTATATCAGTAAATTCGGCCCTAGCAAGGATGCTTGGCTATGATTCGCCCCAGAATATGATTTCTTCCATTACTGATATTGCTACCCAATTCTATGCAGACCCCAATGACAGAAACAAACTTCAGGAACAAATTGGAATACACGGCCAGGTACTGAACTTTGAGTGTCGCTTTTTGAGGCGGGATGGATCATCTTTTTGGTCATCCACTAATGAACTGGGAATACGGGATGAAAATGGTGAAATAACTCATTACCAGGGATTTATCACTGATATTAGTGAGCGCAAACAGTCCCAGGAAGAAATGAAAGAGAGCAAGCAGCTTTTAGAGCTTATCACCAATAATATGTTTGATATGGTTTCCCTTACTGATCTGGATGGAAACTTTGAGTTTGTTGGCAAATCCCATGAGATACTTGGATATGATACTGACTCTCTTATTGGTAAGAATGTCATGGACTTTGTACATCCTGATGATTTGTCCAGAATAAAAAATGAACTAAGTGACTTTATCAAATTAGAAAAAGATGGGCGTAAAGTTGAATATCGCTATAAGTGCAAGGACAACTCTTATCTCTGGTTTGAAACAATGGGGAGAATCATTAAGAAAAATAATTCCTATCCCAAGAAACTACTTTTTAGCACCAGAGATATAACCCCTCGTAAACTGGCCGAGGAAAAGCTACACAGAAATGAAAGTCTTTTCAGAAAAGTATTTGAGATCTTGCCTATTGGTTTATGGATTGCTGATAGAAATGGAAGATTGATACAGGGCAATCCTAAAGGGGTGGAAATTTGGGGTTCTGAACCCAAAGTTGATCAAAAAAAATATGGTGTTTTCAAAGCCAGAAGGCTGCCCTCCAGAGAGGAAATAGCTCCGGAAGACTGGGCTTTGGCCCACACTGTTAACAAAGGCATAACCATTGTTGATGAACTTTTGGAGATTGATGCCTTTGATGGCAAAAAAAAGATAATACTAAATTATACCGCTCCTGTGTTGGATGATCAGGGAAACTTAGAAGCTGCTATAATTGTCAACCAGGATATTACGGAGCGTAAACGGGCAGAAGAAGCTCTGCGAGAGAGTGAAAAACGCTTTAGATCCTTATTTGAGAACTCACCTATAGCATATCAAGCTCTAAATGAAACAGGTCAATATATAGATGTAAACAAAAGACTATGTGAATTATTAGGTTACACAAGTGAAGAGTTAATAGGCAAAACTTTTGGTGAACTATGGTCTGAAAGAACTAAACATCTTTTCCCAAAAATATTTGAAGATTTTAAATGTAGCGGTTGTGTAAGTGGAGAATTCGAGATTGTGCATAAGAACGGCTCAATCTTAACCGTCTTATTGGAAGGTATAACCCAGTTTGACTTTAAAGGAAAGTTTGTAAGAACCCATTGTATCTTACATGATATAACAGAACGTAAGATGGCTGAGGATGAATTGTTTCATGCTAAAGAACAGGCCGAGGCTGCCAACAAGGCTAAGTCCGAATTTCTTGCCAACATGAGCCATGAGATCCGAACTCCCTTAAATGGCATAATTGGTATGCACCAGCTTCTACAAGACACCTCATTAGATGAGGAACAAATGGAATATGTCCAGACAGCTATTAAGTCTTCACAACGTCTGAATAAACTTCTGACTGACATTCTAGATCTTTCCAGGATTGAAGCTGGTAAGCTGGAGCTAAGTGAAGGTGAATTTCAGCCTGCTGAAGTTATGCAGTCCATTGAAGATATCTTTAAACAGGCTTGTCATAAAAATAAAAACACTTTAAGTATCACTTTGGATGATAAAATACCTGAAATCTTAATTGGTGATCATACCCGTTTGACCCAGATTTTGCTTAATTTAGCAGGCAATGCTGTCAAGTATACACAACAAGGAGAGATCAGTGTACAAGCTTGTCTGATAGGGCAAAACAATCCTGAGCATTGCCAAGTTCTATTGACTATAGCAGATAGCGGTAAAGGCATCCCGGAAGACAAGCTGGACCAGGTCTTTGAGACTTTTACCCAGGCTAATGCCTCAGAATCTTATTATACCAGACAATATGAAGGTGCAGGACTGGGTCTACCCCTGGTCAAAAGATTAATTCAACTAATGGGCGGCAATGCCTCCATATTGAGTCAACCTGGAGAGGGGACCACGGTCTATGTCAGCCTGCCTTTCACGATACCAGAACCCCAGCAACAAACACCCGCAGAAGATCAAAAGAAACAACATGCTCTTATTTCCAAAGACCGGCATGTGCTCCTGGTGGATGATGAGCAAACCACTCAGTTTTACATCCAACGCTTGTTGGAAAAGAACGGATATGAAGTTACCTTGGCCCAGGAAGGAGAAGAAGCCCTGGCTAAACTTGCCCAAAATGAATATGATTGCGTGCTCATGGATGTGCAGATGCCTGTCATGGACGGTGTGGAGGCGACCCGGCGCATTCGCGCCGCAGAGGACAGAAGTCAGAAGTCAGAGGACAGTGGTCAGGGAGAAGAAAGCATGGAGCATGGGGCAGGGAGCATGGAGCAGAGAGGAGAGAGCATGGAGCATGGGTCGGTGTCAGAGATCGGAGATCGGACCTCGGAAGAGGCCTCACAGCATGGTAGGGGCTTGCCGGTGGCAGGTAGGGGCTTGCCGGTGGCAAGCCCTCCTTCCCAGCCCCGGTTGAACACCCCAGAGGAGGCCCCGGTTCAGGACAGGCATTCCAGAATTCCCATAATTGCTTTGACTGCTTACGCCATGGCCGGAGACAGGGAGAAGTTTTTGGAAGCAGGCATGGATGACTACCTGGCTAAACCGGTTGAACCTGATGAGCTCTTTGAGGTCTTGGAGAAAAGTTTGCGCGGAGCGGAAGGGAATAAAAGCTAGCTTTTCTTGGGATTTGTAACATTCTGAATTATGAGCTTTTTGGGGGATGCGA
>JAWOGL010000241.1:0-4123 GCA_046496945.1 Desulfonatronovibrio sp. | reverse complement strand
CATCACGCCCGCAGCCAATGCCAGTAGGATGTAATAAAATTTCATACAATTAATTTTAAGCTTTAAGGATCGTCCTTTAATTTTCATTCACAAAGAAAAGCCGGGCGATAACCAGCTACAGCTCCATTGACTATAGCTGAAACAAACCCCATTCATATGCGGGCAATTGAATAATGGACATTTTCATACAGCTTCAGTAGAATCAAGTAAACCTTTGAGAACTTATAAAAACAAGACCCTCATGCATAATTTCAAGATAATATTATGAAAACATTCATATTTGACCTGGATAATACTCTCTATCCAAAATCATTGAACGTCTTTGGACTCATTGACAAAAGAATCAACAGATACATGACTGAAAGAGTGGGTATTCCCGAGCCGGAAGTAGACGCTTTACGCAGACATTACTGGAAAATACACGGAGTAACCCTTAACGGACTTATACTTCACCATGAAGTGGATCCTGAAGATTTTCTCGAATTTGTCCACGATGTTGAACTGGACGGAATACTGAAACCGGATCAGCAGTTGCGTACCGCCCTGAAGAATCTGAATGCCCGCAAGGTCATCTTTACCAATGGTTCAGTCAGACACGCTGAGAATGTATTATCAGCTCTGGGGATTGATGATCTGTTTGAATCAATTTTTGATGTCCGGATAGCCGCCTTCAAGCCCAAACCCTTTCCCGAGCCCTATCTCAAAGTGCTGAAAGCCATAAATGTGCCCGGGCATGAATGCGTAATGATCGATGACATCCTGGAAAACCTTAGAACCGCCAAAGATCTGGGAATGAGTACGGTACTCATAGGCACAACAAATGGCCACAAATATGTTGACTTTTGTATTGAAAAGGCCTGTGCCATTACAAATTTTCCCGGATCATATTTATGATTGACCAGAAACATAAAAAGCAATGGAGCAAAGGAAGGCACAGACATGAATAAAGACTATTGTATCCAGGATAATTATCCTGAACAATACTGCTATTGCTACGGCTGCGGCAACAAAAACGAACAGGGATTGCAGATAAAAAGCTTCTGGGATGGGCACAGGGCGACAGCCAGATTCACTCCGGCCGGACACCACGTGGCTTTACCGGGTTATGTTTATGGAGGACTCATTGCTTCTCTGGTTGATTGCCATGGTATTGCCACAGCTTCGGCGGCAGTGGCTGAAAAGGAAAAAAACAGTGAAGAAAACCATCTCAACCTGAAGCGCTACGTCACAGCCTCTCTTCATGTTGATTATCTCAGACCCACCCCTCTGGGAGAGGAACTTGAGATAATCTCAACCGCACAAACCAGTAATGAACATAAGGTAATGGTGGAGGTAAATATATTTGCCGGGGGTAAACTAAGGGCCAGGGGCCGGGTGGTCGCGGCCCCCATGCCCCAGGCCATGGCCTGAAAATTATACCTGACTCAGCACGTCTTTTTCCTCTCTGCTGAGGAGTCTGTTCAGATCAAGCATTATCAGGAGTCGGTCTTCCAGTTTACCTACTCCGCTGATGTATTCCGAATCCAGCCCGGCTACCACTGGAGGAGGAGGTTCTACTGTATCAGCGGGAATCCGCAAAACTTCCGACACCGAATCCACAACAAATCCCACAATCATCTTGCTGATTTCAATAACCACGATTCTGGTATTTTTGTCATGGGATTTATGCTCCAGCCCGAAACGCTTGCGCAGATCAATAATAGGAATCACTTTCCCTCGAAGATTAATGACGCCCTCAACAAAATCAGGAGCCTTGGGAACCCTGGTTATATCCAGCATCCTTATTATTTCCTGGACGGTCAAAATCTCCACCCCAAACTCCTCACCGCCGATACTGAAGGTAACCAACTGCAAAAGATCAACATCTTTTTTTCTGACTTCGTCACTCATGTGCTATCTCCTGTGATAAAAACAGAGCCTGTCAGAGAAAAGCAATCCAAAACAGGCAGCTAAAAAATTATTGAACTTATGGGTCATGTTTACGGCCAACCTCAGCATCTACGATTTGCTGTGAGCTGATACTGCTGCAATGTCGGGAATCCTTGACCAAAATACTCTGCCTGGGAAGCCGGACCTGCTTCCGGTCTGGCAACGCAAAGCATCAATTGCTTACAATATGGAGAACCTGATTATACTCTCCTGCGGAATCAGTTCCTTAACCCAGCTGACAAACTTTTTCAAGGATGAAAAAAGTTGCCAAAACTCCATAATATGTTTAATATTCAAAATTCCTTAAAACAATTCCAGTCTACGACCAAATATTTTATCCGGAGGAAATTATAACTAATGGCATATTTTTTACGCCACCCCGACAATTATCCCCTTGAAGAACAGGTTAAATCCCTGGGCGATGAAGAACTTCTTGATTTTTGGGAAGAAAGTCAATTTCTTGAAATTTACGTTGAAGATGAGCATACTATCAACAATAACATGGTCCGGTACGAGGAAGTAATCCTCAAAGAACTCCACATCAGAAATTATGCCCGCAGCTTTGGACAGGAAATAGGCATCGGCAGATGATGTTTTTTATACCCTAAAATCTTTTATTCAATTTTTTCACCCAATCCCTGACTGTTTCCTGATGTTGGTCATGTTCTTGTTCTTTCCTTTTTCGCTATTCCCGGAATTTGATCAACCTGCCGGTTCAGTCAGAGAAAACTACGTTTATTAAATTCTTTACCATGTGATGAGGTTTGTCTGTGACTGACTTTTCCGAAGCCGGATAAACCTTTGACAAATCCCTGACAAACCTTCAACCGGGGAATAATCAGAAATTCTGGCGAAAAACTTACCATTCTTTTTTGCAGCCTGCTGCCTGATCCTCATTTTCTGATACCCAAACAACCCGGAAGTGAGCCAGCATGAATGATTCCTTTGAAATAACACCTGACATAGAATTTCTGTTCAATAAGATGGAAAAAATATGCCATGATCTGGCCTGGAATCGCTTTGACCGGGCCGAGGAACTCTTTGAACTTACCAGGAGCAAGGCCTATCCTGATCAAATTTCGAGACTGGCTGAATCTTTTGGAATGATGCTGGTCAAACTGGAAGCCCGGGAATACAGCGTGGAACAAATCATGGCCCGGCTGAAAGAAACCGCAAAAGAACTGGAATTTTCCCGCAGACAGCTGGCAAAAGAAAATGCCGACCTGAAAAAGGGACTTATGAAGCGTTTCTCATCCAAACGCATTGTAGGCAAAAGCCCTGAAATACGCAAAATACTGGACCAGGTAAAACGCATCGCGGATGCATCCGTAAATGTTCTTGTCACCGGGGAAACCGGGACGGGCAAAGAACTCATCGCCAAAGCCCTGCATTACAACTCTTTTCGCAAAACCGGTCCCTATATAGCAGTAAACTGCTCCGCGATACCTGAAACTCTCTTTGAAAGCGAATTATTCGGCATTGAAAAAGGCATAGCTACCGGAGTCAACAAGCGGGTCGGCCTTGTGGAAATGGCTGACGGCGGCACATTGTTTCTGGATGAAATCCCGGATATGCCCATGTCCTGCCAGGCCAAGATTCTGCGTCTCCTTGAAGAGCGGGAAGTGACCCGGGTGGGCGGATCAAAGCCCATACCGGTAGATATCCGGATAGTGGCGGCGACAAATAAAAATCTTCAGCTGGAAACGGAAGCCGGACGCTTTCGCAACGATCTGTTCTTTCGGCTTAATGTGGTTTCCCTGTTCCTGCCCCCTCTGAGGAAACGCAAAGAGGATATACCGCTGCTGCTTAGAAGGTTTATGCAGGTGCATTGTCAAAACATGAACACCCCGGTCATGGAAATCAGCAAAGAAGCAATGCAGGCCTTTATGGAGCACAACTGGCCCGGAAATATCCGGGAACTGGAAAATGAAGTGGAAAGACTGGTGGCGTTGTCCTACTCTTCCCTGGTCCGGCTGACGGACATATCTCCGGTTATCCAGGGTGCCCCTCTGAATGAAGATATCACCCAGCTGATATCATCTCCCTCTGAACAGGATCATCCCGGGAACACCGCATACGCTGAACACCAACCACCGTCTCATAAACCGGAAGTGCCAGGCATTGTCGAGTCGGAAAAAAAGCTTGTGGAGAAAGCTCTTCAGGCTACCGGAAACAATAAAACCCAGGCCGCCAA
>JAWOGL010000194.1:0-8853 GCA_046496945.1 Desulfonatronovibrio sp. | reverse complement strand
AATTAAACCAGGGTTCCTGTCCTGCGGAATTTCATGAGAAATTGAAAAAATATCTAAAAACCAGGGATAAGCAATACATTATAAAGCATCTCGCAAAGCCGGGTGTTAATAATCGCCCCGGTAAAATTGAACGCGCCAAAATCGAATCAGGCTTCAAGTTACTAACAAGGAGGTAAGCTGTGATAGCGGGTACAATTCAGGATCTTCTAGGTCATGCCGGTATCAGGGTCAATGGTAATAAACCCTGGGACATCCAGGTCTATGACGACCAGTGGTACAAAAGGGTATGGAAGGAAAAAAGCCTTGGTTTCGGAGAATCATACATGGAAGGCCTGTGGGACTGCCAGCGTATTGATGAGCTGATATACCGCATGTTCAAAAGCGATCTGGTTGGTCAGGTAAAAGGCAGCATCAAATATCAGATGCATTTTTTATCAGGAGTTCTGTTTAATCTGCAGTCCCGCGTGCGCAGCCATATAGTCGCGGAACGCCACTATGATCTGGGCAATGATCTGTATTTTTCATTCCTGGATCCATACCTGCAGTACAGCTGCGCTTATTTTAAAGACACTGACGATCTTGATGACGCCCAGCAGAAAAAACTGGATCTTATTGCCGGTAAGCTTGATTTGAAGCCGTCGGATACTCTCATGGATATTGGCAGCGGGTGGGGAGGTCTGGCCCGTTACATGGCTGAAAACCGGGGCTGTGAAGTCACCGGGGTGAACATTTCAAAAGAACAGCTGAAACATTCCAGGGAGTTCTGCAAAGATCTGCCTGTAAATTTTCTGGAACAGGACTACCGGAAGGTGTCGGGCAAATATGACAAGATTGTTTCCGTGGGCATGTTTGAGCACGTGGGCCAGAAAAATTACCGCGAATTTATGCGAGTGGTTGATTCATGCCTCAAGGATGACGGCAAAGTGATGATTCAGACCATTGGCTCCAATAAATCCAAAAAAACCTGTGATCCCTGGATCACCAAATATATATTTCCCAATGGAATGCTTCCCAGCATTGCCCAGATTTCCAGATCCGTGGAAGGATTGCTTGATATTCAGCACCTGGAGAACCTGGGCCCGCATTATGACCAAACCCTTATGGCCTGGCATTCAAATTTCCAGAAAGCCTGGCCTGAACTCTACAGAAAAAACAAAAAATATGACGAGCGCTTCAAGCGCATGTGGGAATTCTATCTTCTTTCCTGTGCCGGAGGATTCCGGGCCGGGACCAATCATTTATGGCAAGTTGTCATGACCAAACATTTACCGGAGAGAAAGAGCGTATGAGTACGAGAACCGCTAACAACGAAACAATGGAAAATGTTGAACAGTTAAAGACAAGTATTGAACCTTCAGGTCTTCCGCCTGTAAAAGCTTTTGAAGCCGGTTCTTCTTCAGATAAAAGACCGGGCAATGTTGACAGCCTGAGCGCTTATATGCGCCACCTGAGCAATTATCCTGCCCTGAGCGCCGAAGAGCAGTTTGAGCTGGCCAGAAGATATCAGAACAGGGGAGATCAGGACGCAGGGTGCATACTTATCTATTCCAACCTGCGCCTGGTGGTGAAAATCGCCATGAAATATCAGCGCAAATGGATGAATAACAACCTGGACCTGATTCAGGAAGGCAATGTGGGACTGATGAAAGCGGTAAACAAATTTGATCCGGAAAGAGGGATCAAGTTTTCTTACTATGCCTCGTTCTGGATCAAGGCTTATATCCTGAAATACATTATGGATAACTGGCGCATGGTTAAAATCGGGACCTCCCATGCCCAGCGCAGTCTTTTTTATAATCTGAGTAAGGAAAAGAACAGGCTTGAGTCTCTGGGCGTCAGTTCAGATTCAAAGGCTATCTCTGAAAATCTGGACATACCCGAGTCTGATGTTGTCCAGATGGGGCAGATACTTGGAAATCATGATATTTCTCTGGATATGCCCTACAGTGAAGAATCCGACAAATCTCCCGGAGATGTCATACCTGACGAGGGTGAGGGAGTTGAAGAAACCTTTTCCCAGAAAGAGACCCGCGAATTTCTCAGGGATAAATTAAAGGAAATGCTGCCGGTGCTCAATTACCGGGAAAAAGATATCATCAGGCTCAGGCTTATGACTGATTCTCCTCTTACTCTGGGTAAAATCGGGGAAAAGTACGATATAACCAGGGAAAGGGTGCGCCAGATTGAATCAAAACTGCTGGGCAAGATCAAAGGACATATGGAGAAAGAAGTTGAAGATTTTTCCAGAGACTGGATTGATTTCGCTTAACAGGCTGTTAACCAACGGTTGAACAAGGATTTTTTCAACACGCTGTTAACAGTGAATCAAAGGAAAGGGTGATATGGCAGCTAAAGATGATTTTGTGCTGTGGTTTGATGATCTGAGTTCGGATGACCTGTCCCGGGTGGGAGGTAAGAACGCTTCCCTGGGTGAGATGATCCAGACCTTGAAAAAAAAAGAGATCCGGGTGCCTGACGGATTTGCCACAACAACAGAGGCATACTGGAAATTTATAGAAGAAAACAGGATGGAGGAAAAACTGACCCGGTTCCTTGATAATTATCAGAAAGACAAAAAATCTCTCAAAGAAACGGGTAAATCCATACGCAGGCTTTTCAGTGACGCCACGATGCCCCAAGATGTTGCCCGGGATATAAGGGAGGCTTACTCGGAGCTCAGCAAGAGATACAATGCCGACGAAGCGGATGTGGCGGTCCGGTCCAGCGCCACGGCCGAGGACATGCCTGAGGCCAGCTTTGCCGGTCAGCAGGAGACTTTTCTCAATATTATTGGTGAGGAATCTCTTGTTGGTGCTTGCAAGAAATGTTTTGCCTCCCTGTTTACCGACCGGGCCATAGCCTACCGCGAGGAAAACAATTTCAAGCATATGGATGTGGCCCTTTCCGTGGGCATTCAGAAGATGGTCCGGTCCGATCTGGCTGGTTCGGGAGTATTGTTCACTCTGGATACGGATTCGGGATTTCCTGACGTGGTTCTCATAAACGCGGCCTGGGGGCTTGGCGAAAACGTGGTCCAGGGCACGGTCAATCCGGATCAGTACACGGTTTTCAAGCCATTTCTGAGTAAGGAGGTTATTGATCCCATTATAGAGAAGACCAGAGGCTCCAAGGAAAAAAAGATGGTTTACGCTGACACGGGCAAAAAAACCGTCAGGAATATCAAAACCACACAGGAAGAGCGTGACTCTTTTGTCCTGACAGAGGATGAAATTATTCAGCTTGCCCGCTGGAGCCAGGCTATTGAAGACCATTATGCCAAGCCCATGGATATTGAATGGGCCAAGGACGGAGAACAGGGCCGGATTTATATTGTTCAGGCCAGGCCTGAGACGGTGCATTCCGCAAAAGCGGCCGCTACCCTTAAAACCTACAGGCTTATGGAAGAGGGAAAGCGTCTGCTCACAGGCCTCAGCATAGGTCAGAGCATTGCCGCGGGCAAAGCCGCGGTCATTAAAAGCTCGGCCCAGATAGGCAGGTTCAAGGAAGGGTCTGTTCTGGTAACGACCATGACCGATCCGGACTGGGTTCCCATTATGAAGCGAGCCGCAGCCATTGTGACCGAGCTGGGAGGGCGGACTTCTCACGCGGCCATAGTCAGCAGGGAGATGGGCATTCCGGCCATTGTAGGGGCAAAAGATGCCACCAGCATTCTCAAGGATGACCAGGAAGTCACTGTTTCATGCGCGGAAGGAGATAAAGGGTATGTGTATGAGGGGGAGCTTGAGTTTGAAAAAAAGGACCTGGACCTGGACAGTGTGCCCCGGATAAACACGGATATAATGCTTAATATCGGCGCTCCTGAGGCTGCAATGCGATGGTGGAAGCTGCCCTGCCGGGGCGTTGGTCTGGCCAGGATGGAATATCTCATCAACAATGTGATCAAGATTCATCCTCTGGCCCTGACCAGGTTTGATAAAGTGAAAGACAAAAAAGCCAGGTCCAGGATCAAGGATCTGACCCGTGGTTATGAAGACAGGGAAGAGTACTTTGTAGAGCTTCTGGCCCGGGGCATCTCCGTAATAGCCGCTTCCAGACATCCTCATCCGGTAATCGTGCGCATGAGCGACTTCAAGACCAATGAATACGCTGATCTTATCGGCGGCAGACAGTTTGAACCTGAAGAGGAAAACCCCATGCTGGGCTGGAGGGGCGCGTCCCGTTATTACAGTGATGAATACAGGGACGGTTTCGCTCTGGAATGCCGGGCGATACGCAGGGTGCGTGAAAAGATGGGCTTCACCAATGTGGTGATCATGATTCCTTTCTGCCGTACTCCGGCGGAGGCTGACAGGGTCCTCGAAGTTCTTGCTGAAAACGGACTGCTGCGCGGGAAAAAGGATCTTGAGGTTTATGTTATGGCTGAGATTCCCAGCAATATTGTTGAAGCAAAAGCTTTTGCCAGCCGCTTTGACGGATTTTCCATCGGTTCCAACGATTTGACTCAGCTGGTTCTGGGTATCAGCCGCGATTCAGAAAAACTGGCCGGTCTTTTTGATGAAAGCCAGGAATCCGTCAAGCGCATGATCAGCATGCTCATTGAAACCGCGCATAAGCAGGGGCGAAAGGTTGGCATCTGCGGAGAAGCTCCCAGCAACGACAGCGAATTCGCCGCCTTTCTGGTTAAAGAAGGGATTGATTCCATTTCTCTGCAGCCGGACAGCGTTATCCGGGTTATTGAGAGAATAGCGGAACTGGAAAAAAGCTAACAGATAAATGGAGAAAGCATGCAGGATAATATAAAGCGTCATGCAAAAGTAGCCATTGTTGGTGCCGGGCTGGTGGGAATGTCTTATGCCTATGTCCTGACCATCAAGGGGCTGGTCAGAGAGATTGCTCTGATTAACCGTACACCTGAAAAGGCAGAAGGCGAGGCCATGGATCTGAGTCATGGACTGCCGTTTACCAAACCGGTGGATATCCGTTCAGGCGGTTACGAAATGTGTGAAGACGCCCAGATTGTGGTTATCGCGGCCGGATCCAATCAGAAAGAAGGAGAGACCAGACTGGATCTGGCCAGGCGCAATGTGGAAATTGTCCAGGACATAGTGCCCAGGGTTATGGAACATAATCCCGATCCCATTCTGCTTATAGTCAGTAACCCCGTGGACATTCTTACTTATGTCGCACTCAAAGTTTCCGGGCTTCCGCCCCGGCGGGTGATAAGTTCGGGCACTGTACTTGACACCATGCGTTTCAGATACCTGCTTTCCGAGTTTTATAACATGGATTCGCGCAATGTTCACGGATATGTGATAGGTGAACACGGCGACAGCGAGGTCCTGGTCTGGAGCAGGGTCAATATCGCGGGCATTTCTCTTATGGACTGGTGCCGGACCTGCGCCAGGTCCATCCATCCCAAAAAAGATGAAATTGAAAAAGACGTACGCACGGCGGCATACCAGGTCATCGAAAAAAAAGGAGCCACCTATTACGCCATAGCTCTGGCCATGAACCGTATCACTGAAGCAGTGTTCATGAACCAGCAAAGTGTGCTTACCGTGGGTACTCTCATGCACGGGGAATACGGCATAAAGGATGTCTGTCTGTCCCTGCCCTGCGTGCTGGGCTCAGAGGGTGTCAATTATATTTTTTCCAATCCTCTGGCCGGGGAAGAGGAAGAGGCACTGCGTGATTCAGCCGGGGTGCTCAGAAAACACCTCAATGCTGTAGGGTATTAAAGAAATTTTTTTCGTATCTATTCACCATGGCAGGCGGCCATCCCCCAGGTCATGTTTCTGTTGATACGAACTCCCTGTCGCGGTTCCGTAAGACAAACCATTAGCTGGACATGTTATCCTGGATTGGAAGCTTTGAATATTCTGGAAAAAAATCGGCAGTATATAATATGTATGGTTTGTCTAAACGGAAACTGCGACGGTCAAACATCGCATCAATGGCGAAACATGAACCGGAGGATGGCCTTAAATTCAGTGGCTGCCCATAATATATGGTGAATAGATACGAAAATTTTTTAGTAAATATCCGGAAACATCGAATAAGAAGACCTGGACCCCGGATCTGGTCCTGGGTGACGGATCCGGGACCGGGGTGACGGTTAAAGCAGGCAGTTGCCTTTTCCGTCATTCCGGCGAAGCTTGTCCCGGGCTTGAACCGGGAGCCGGAATCCAGTGTGGTTAAATGGACATAAGCCGCATGTGGTGAATGGTTACTTTGTTAATCAATAACCCTGGAAAGGAGGAATAACATGTCAATAAGAATCGGACTCAATGGTTTTGGCCGTATAGGAAAAAATTTCGCCAGGCTGGTTATAAAAGATCCGGAAATCGAACTGGTGGCGTTTAACGCGAGAAAAGATCCTTCCGCTTATGCCTATGCCTTTAAATACGATTCGGTCCATGGAAACTGGCCCGGAAAAGTCGAGGCTGATGACGACGGCATCATCATTGACGGCAAAAAGATCAGAATGACCAGAGATGACCGGGGCCAGTGGCAATGGGGAGACCTTGGAGTGGATATAGTTGTTGAAGCCACTGGTTTGTTTGTGGACCGGGAATCATGCGAGATGCATCTCAAGCAGGGTGCCAAAAAGGTGATTATCAGCGCGCCCGGAAAAAATCCGGACATCACCGTGGTCTATAACGTAAATCATGATGATTATGATCCGCAGAAGCACCACATAATTTCCGCGGCTTCCTGCACCACCAACTGCCTGGCTCCGGTGGCCAGGGTGCTGAATGAAGAGTTTAAACTGCAGAAAGGGTTTATGTCCACGGTACACGCCTACACCATGGGACAGGATCTCCTGGACAGCACCAATCCCAAGGACCCCAGGCGGGGCCGGGCAGCAGCTATAAATATTGTTCCCACCACCACTGGAGCGGCCAAGGCAGTGGGCCTGGTTTTGCCCGGAGTGGAAGGAAAGATTGATGGGATGGCCATTCGATCGCCCAACACAGACGGTTCAATAGTTGATCTGACCGCAGTGGTGGGGAGGGATACTTCCAGAGAAGAAGTCAACGAGGCATTTCGTGCCCGGCAGAGTGAGACACTGGGCTATACTGATGAGTACATAGTTTCCAGCGATATTTTAGGAGACAGTCACGGCGGTATTATCGACGGCCAGAGCACCGCGGTGCTGGACGGCAATCTGGTCAAGGTTCTGGCCTGGTATGACAACGAGCAGGGTTTTAATCACCAGATGCTCAGGATGGTCAAGCAGGTGGGTTCAGACCTGGATTAAATGTGCATACCGGTGTTTTCAGGAAATTATGTTTCTTTACCCCAAAGGAGTTGTTCAATTTTCGTAACTGTTCACCAAGATCAAATAAGAAGACCTGGACCCCGGATCTGGTCCGGGGTGACGGTTAAAGCAGGCCATTACTCTTTTCCGTCATTCCGGTGAAGCTTGTCCCGGGCTTGAACCGGGAGCCGGAATCCAGTGCCGCTGAATACCCATATTCCGTATGTGGTGAATAGTTACGTTCAATTTTCGTAACTGTTCACCATAACCGGCCTTAAATTAAGTGGCTGATCATAATATATAATGAATAGATACCAGTTTTCAAAAGTACGCTTCAGCCGGATGAATCTGATTTTTGCCTATGGAGGTTGTAATGGAATCAGCTAAAAAGGTCCTGATCATAACAGGACCTCAAATGTTTAGAGAGTTTTTGAGCGCAATGCTGGACCAGAGAAGTGATCTTGAAGTGGTGGAGCAGGTCTTTGACGGTATTCACGCTGTTGACGCGGTAAAAAAATACAGTCCGGACCTGCTCATTCTGGATTATATTCTTCCCCGGCTCAACGGCATAAGTGTGCTTAACGCGGTGCGGGATGTTTATCCGGAAATGAAAACCATTGTTCTGACTGATTATAAGTCTGAACAGTCTTTACCCGCGATTTTTGAAGCCGGAGCAAACGGCTACTGCATCAAAGATACCAGCAGGGATGAGATGCTTCTGGCCATCGCCAGTGTTATGGCCGGGCAGACTTTTATATGTACAGGCATTGCTGACGAAGTGGTGGACGGATATCTGGAAGGACGCAAGAAGTTTAGAAACGGCAATGACCGGGAAGTATTAACCCCGCGTGAGCAAGAAGTTCTTAAATTACTGGCTGAAGCCTATAAGAACAGAGAAATTGGAGATATGCTGCATATAAGCGCCAAAACTGTTGAAAAGCACCGCTCCAATATAATGAATAAGCTGGGTCTTCGTAATGTGGCCGCCCTGACTGTCTTTGCCATGGAACACGGTCTGGTGAACGGAGCCGGCAATCCGTTTGTCCTCCAGGACGACTCAACTACAGGTTTTCCTGATGAACCTCTAAAGGGCGATCAGGCGGCCCCGCCGGCTAATTAGTTTGCATCCGTAAACGGCTCTTTTTCCTTTTGGCGGCGTCAATCTGCACAATTATTCGTCAACGTATTAAGATACGCCTCCTCATAATTGATTGATTTCCTTGCCAAAAGAAAAAACTCCTCGTTTCCGGAAAGAAAACCAGCAGCTTCAACATCCGGAAAGAAAGACTTTCCGGATGGAAACTAATTAGGCGTTTAGCACAAAACAAAAGGTTTAGTAACTATTCACCAAGATCGAACAAGAAGACCTGGACCCCGGATCCGTCATCCCGGACTCGATCAGGGACCGGGGTGACGGTTAAAACAGGCCGTTACTCTTCTTCCGTCATTCCGGCGAAAGCCGGAATCCAGTGCCGCTGAATAGCCATATTCCGTATGTGGTGAATAGTTACAATGTTTAAACTATTAAAGCAGCATGCCTGGTAAGGACTTTTTCAGCAGGCTGTTATGTGTTCATTTTTTTGCAAGTGGTGGATACTGCCGTGAGTGTTCTCCAGGATCAGAGTTAAGGT
>JAWOGL010000157.1:0-6627 GCA_046496945.1 Desulfonatronovibrio sp. | reverse complement strand
AAACCAGGATTGGAAATTACGCATTAAAACGTGGATTTCAGATTTGTAGTCAATAAAAAAAGGGTCTGTCGATTAATCGGCAAGACCCTTTTTTGTGCGTGAATATGAATGTCGTTAATCAGCCGTATCTTCCTGTGATGTAATCTTCTGTGCTCTTCTGTTCAGGATTGGTGAAAAGGGTAATGGTATCCCTGAATTCCATAAGTTCACCCAGATACATATAGGCGGTATAGTCTGAAACCCGAGCTGCCTGCTGCATGTTGTGAGTAACAATAACTATGGTGTATTTGTCTTTTAGTTGATGAATCAATTCTTCGATCTTGGCCGTTGAAATCGGGTCCAGGGCGGAACACGGTTCATCCAGCAGAATGACTTCCGGCTCAATAGCTATGGCCCTGGCAATAACCAGTCTCTGCTGCTGCCCGCCTGACAGGCCCAGGGCGCTCTGATCAAGCCGGTCTTTGACCTCATCCCACAATGCGGCTCCCTTAAGAGATTTTTCAACTGTCTGGGATAGTTTTTCTTTATTTTTAACTCCCTGCAACCTTAAACCATAGGCTATATTATCAAATATGGATTTGGGAAAGGGATTTGGCTTTTGAAACACCATGCCCACTTTTCTGCGCAGTTCAGCCACGTCAATGGATGGTTCATATATGTTCTGCCCGTCCAGAATAATTTTTCCGTCAACCCTGCAGATTTCAATAAGATCATTAAGACGGTTAAAACACCTGAGCAGAGTGGATTTTCCGCACCCGCTGGGTCCGATAAAAGCGGTTACTCTTTTAGTAGGGATTTTCAGATTGACGGATTTAAGGGCCTTGTCCTGTCCGTAGTAAAGATCCAGATCTTCAACTTCCAGACAGGTCTTTTCTTTTTGAAGATCAAGCTTTTGAAATTTTTGATCTGGATTTCCAGGAAAAACCATGTTTCCTGGTGATCGTTCCCGCGTGCCTGCATTTTTATTCATATTTATCTCCGGTTTGATGACAAAATTGAAGAGAATTATTTAAAATTCAAGTCAGAATTTTTGACTACATGAATAATGTTACAGAAACATTACAAAGAAATGTCTTTTTAATGAATAATCTCTGTTCCCTGACTTTTTGCCTGAAAAAAATCAGGCTAGCCAGGGTAAAACCCGCTTCTGATAACCGGGCTGTTTTCTTGTGTCCGGCAAAAAGGCATGTCTTATGTCCGGACTATGCAGATCAGGAAATGCCAGGCCCCTTGTCTCTTTTATAAAACAGCAAGTATCTTCAAAATGTTGTTTAAAAATAATCGTCCCTAAAGTATGGCTTCAAGTCAGTCGCCGGTTTTGAAAAAGAATATTTTACGCCTGCAGCCAGTCGATATATCCCGCAACAGTCTGAGTATAAGTTGACGGAGAATTTTATATGCATCATAAATATCTGTATATAAACAACAAATAATTATCATGACGATTGTAACAAACTTATAACAAAACCGACATGTTTCTGTTGCAAAGAGGGAATATAAGTTCACTTGTCCGGGAGAGAGTCTCACGGGTAAAACACAAATTGCGTACAAAAACATTAAATGGAGGTTTATTGAAATGAAAAAGACATTGGTAGTTATGATGATTTTTTTCCTCAGTATGTGTATGGGCTCAGCAGCCCTGGCAGGGCAGTTGACCATAAAAGGTTCTACAACCGTTCTTCCCATATCCCAGGAAGTAGGGGAAGCTTTTATGAAGAAATATCCGGATATTAACCTGTCCATATCCGGTGGCGGTTCCGGTAACGGAATCAAGGCCCTTATCGATGGTACAACGGATATTGCCCAGGCCTCACGCTTTATTAAAGACAGTGAAGTTAAGATGGCGGTGGATAACGGACATTTTCCTGTACCTTTTGCTGTTGCCCTGGACAGTATTGTGCCTGTTGTTCATCCTGAAAGTCCTGTTAAAGAACTGAGCATGGAACAGTTAAGGGGCATCTATAACGGTAACATTACCAACTGGAAGGAAGTCGGCGGACCAGACCGCAAAATCATGGTCATTTCCAGGGATTCTTCCTCAGGAACCTACGGAGTATGGGTGGACAATGTTCTTAAGGGAGACCGGGTAACCCCGAGAGCTCAGCTTCTGGCTTCCAACGGCGCCATTGTCCAGGCTATACAGGACAACCCCCATGCCATTGGTTACATAGGCATCGGTTATATGACAGATGAACTGAAAAGCGTGATTGTTGACGGTGTTGAACCTACCCCTGAAACTACTGCTTCAGGTGAATTTCCAGTCTCTCGTTACCTGTGGGTATTCACTGACGGATGGCCTACCGGCGACGCCCTGATGTACATCAACTTTCTCCAGCATCCCGACAAAGGACAGCCTCTGGTTGAAAAAACCGGGTATGTGCCTCTGTACTAAAAAACGGTTTATATGATTATCTGATTATCCAAACAGAGGAAGTAGAGGTTCAGCCTGTGCTTCCTCTGTTCATTTTATTAATATTATCCTGCATTGTCTGTAAGGACAGGGTGATCTGTATGGGTTTGCAAAACCGCCAAAAAGAACTTCTGGTACATCTATTTTTTCTGATTGTGGGAGCCAGCGGAATAATTGTTCTGATCCTGATCTTCCTTTTTCTGGTTATGGAAGGACTGCCCATTTTTAATGCAATCTCGGTAAAGGATTTCATATTCGGAACCGAATGGTATCCTACTTATGATCCTGCTGATTATGGAATTCTTCCATTGATAATCGGCTCGCTTTGCGTGGTGGGGCTTTCTTCCATGATCTCCATACCTTTGGGTATTTGCAGCGCCATATATCTGGCTGAAATCGCCCATCCAAAGGTCAGAGGAATTATTAAACCAATAGTTGAATTAATCGAAGGCTTGCCTACAGTTGTTATTGGTTTTTTCGGCATGATCATTGTGGCGCCATTTATTCAGAAACTTTTTGATCTGGATACCGGTCTGAATCTGTTCAATGCCTCTGTCATGCTGGCTTTTATGTCAGTGCCCACAATAACAAGCATTTCCGAGGATGCCATTTACAGCGTACCCAAATATGTAAAAGAGGGTTCCATGGCCCTGGGAGCAACACACTGGGAAACCATCTCCCGTGTAATTGTTCCGGCGTCCCTGACAGGCATATCCACCGCCGTGGTCCTGGGCATAGCCCGGGCTATCGGAGAAACCATGGTTGTCCTCATGGTGGCGGGGGGCGCGGCCATGATTCCTGAATCAATCTTTGATCCGGTCAGACCCATGCCTGCCAATATCGCGGCTGAAATGGGGGAAAGTCCTTTTCGCAGTAACCATTATCACGCTCTTTTTGCCATAGGTCTGGTTCTTTTCATATTTACGTTCTTTTTTAATCTCATTGCCGGATATCTGTCGCAGAAGCATAAACAGGTAGGAGAGGCCAATCTGTAACCAGCTATTCCGGTCCTGATGTATTGTTTAATCAAATTTTTCCGGGAAATAAAATGATATCAACATCCAGAAGAAAATTTAATCAGTCACTTGCTTTCACAATTCTTCGGACAGCCATCTATATTAATGTTCTGGCTCTGGCAATTTTTGTCGGATTCATTGTGGTCAATGGAATCAGCGCCATCAGCTGGGAATTTCTTACAGAGGCTCCCAGAGATTCCATGACCAAAGGTGGAATCTGGCCATGTATAGTCGGTACGGTCTATATAAGTCTGGGTTCTGTACTGGTTGCCTTTCCCATAGGTGTGGGAACGGCTATTTATCTTAATGAATTCGCAGGCAAAGGCAGGTGGACCAGGATAGTCCGCATGGGCATCATTAACCTGGCCGGAGTGCCATCCGTGGTTTATGGTCTATTTGGACTGGCTTTCTTTGTAATCATACTCAACATGGGGGTCAGCCTGCTTGCGGGTTCGCTTACTCTGGGAGCTTTTATCCTTCCGCTTATCATTGGCTCGGCTGAAGAAGCTCTTCGCAATATTCCCCAGTCATACAGGGAGGCTTCCCTGGCTCTGGGAGCCACCAAATGGCAGACTATCTACAAGATTGTTCTGCCGGCAGCTTTACCCAGCATGCTCACCGGCCTTATTCTGGGCATGAGCAGGGCCGCTGGTGAAACCGCACCAATAATGTTCACAGCGGCGGTATTTTCCACCGGAAAAATACCCACCTCAATTTTTGATGAGATCATGGTTATGCCATATCATATATACGTGCTGGCCACAGCCGGGACCAATATAGACGAAACCAGGCCCCTGCAGTACGGAACCGCTCTGGTTCTGATCTGTCTGGTATTGGGAATGAATCTGACAGCGATTATTATCCGAAATAAGCTGCAGAAGAAATATTAACTGCTTACTATTCCCTGCATTCTTGCCATAAAATAGTGACGTACTGTAACCACAAAGATCACCTGAAACTCTGAGTCAGTAGAAGACAGGACTGACTGGAACTTACCATTTTCTGTTTTCAGGTAATAAAATTATAGACTTGCAGGATTTTTTAAGAAATTAAAATCCCCTAATATTTATTCAGCAAGATCAAATATTAAGACCTGGACCCCGGATCTGGTCCGGGGTGACGGTTAAAGCAGGCAGTTGCCTTTTCCAGTCATTCCGGCGAAAGCCGGAATCCAGTGTGGTTGAATGGACATATGCCGTATGTGGTGAATAGTTACAATCCCCTAATAATTATCTTCAACACTTCAAGGGATATTTTATGAGTAATCAGAATGTTCTTTTTCTTTGCACCGGGAATTCAGCCAGAAGTCAGATGGCTGAGGCGTTTTTAAGAGAGCTCGGAGGCGATAAGTTTAAGGCTCACAGTGCAGGACTTGATCCCCAGGGAGTTCATCCAATGACTGTTCAGGTTCTGGAGGAAAAAGGCATAAACATTGAAAATCAACGGTCCAAGGGTGTTGAAGAATACATGGGCAAGGTTAACTTTGCTTTCTTCATTACTGTATGCGGCCACGCTGAACAGAATTGCCCCAGAACTTTTCTGATGAGTGCCGGCAAACATCTGCATTGGGATTTTGATGATCCTGCCGCAGCCACAGGCAGCACAGATGAAAAATTATCTAAATTCCGTCAGATCAGAGACCAGATTGAATCCAAGGTCAAATCCTGGCTCAAGGGATAAAAAATGTTAAAGATTTCAAGGGCAAGAAGCAAAAAAAGTTCAAGGCCAATGTTCACCTCATGAAACCTTTTTTCGTTTCACTGGGGCGTATTTAGGATACGTAAGAGTTCCACCCGGGCACGCCCGAGATCAAACCCAAAAGTAATTTTTAATTTGCCTCAAGCTGTTAGAGATTGCCGCGCTCGAAGACTCGCTCGCAATGACACCTGAGCTGTCACAGATGAATTTACGCAAAACCTGTCATTGCGAGGGAGCCACAGCGACCGAAGCAATCTGTATGGCAAAACCGTAATGTTTTGAATTTATTGCTAATATGCTTTAAGTTACTTAGAAGCGTTTGAACTTTTTGCAGCGACGCAGCAGTTGGGAGATTTTCAGTCTGCTAAGGGTAGAGTAAAGTGAAAACTTGTCCCTTGGCCGCGGGAACTTTCTCCCCAGATTTTTCCCTTATTTTGTTCTACAAATTTTTTGCATATTAACAGCCCCAGACCGGTTGCTGATCCTTTCGCGCCTGCCTTTTCCGGATTCAACAAGTGATCAAGGGTTTTATTGTCCATACCGTATCCATAATCTTTGACTGTTATCTGAAGCATCTTATTCTGCTTCATCGCTGTAACATCTATTTTACCTCCGGAAGGTGTATGTTTTATAGCATTTGACAAGAGGTTTCTCAACATGGAAGCAGTCATTTGTCTGTCCGCAAAAACACTGTCATTTTCAGGTAATATAATGTTTATATGAATTTTTTTCTGCCGGGCCATGGGCTCAATTGCCTTAAAATTGGAGGCGATTTCTTCATTAACAGAAAACTTTACTGGTTTGAACTGGTTTGAGGTTTTGTCCCAGTATAAAAGATTTTGCACCAGATCATACATTCCCCGGGCATGCTGATTCATATCCTGCATGATTATCTTCAATTCTTCTGTAGAGAAATTTTCCAAGTCTTCACTCATGTACTCAGTAAAACCCAAAAAACTCAAAAGCGGCGCTTTAAGGTCATGGGCCATTACTTTTATAAGGCGGTCTTTTTGTTTTATCTTTGCCTTAAGTTCCTGATTTTCCAGCTTGAGGAGGGTAACTTGACTGTTGGAAGGATCCATCCGTGGGATATTCTGATAAGTGCAGGAATTGTACTCTGAGAATACCCTGGTTGATCTCCTTGAAAAAAACATACTGTTTTCATTATTAAGCTGCATCATCATGTCCTCCTGTTATGCTGATTAAATGAGTCTGGTCACCTTGAATATCTGCATCCTGAGTTTCTTGTTTTTTTGCTGAACAGATACTGTACCTTGAGAATTAATCTGCCAGACAATGATCTCAAATATATGTCGTCAGGTTTTCAATATGGTTTCAGCAGCATTCTGCGTGCTGTCCAGTGAGTTCAGTGGTGAGTATAGGGCTGCGGGGCAGACCGCTTCAGGAGGGGGGTAAGCAGACTTTCAGGGGAAATCTGAGTGTTGATATCCGGGATAAAAAAAAACAAGATTCTGACCCGCAGGATGACAAATTTTTTATCCG
>JAWOGL010000127.1:0-7761 GCA_046496945.1 Desulfonatronovibrio sp. | reverse complement strand
GCTCAATAATACAACAAAGACAGTGGTCCTGGGTATTGACGGACTGAGCCTCAGTCTGGCCAGGCACTTGGCCGTCAGAGGGATCTTCAGCAACCTGGCCGGGATCGTCAATGCTTCAGGCACAATGGCCATCAAGTCAGAGCTTCCGGATGTTTCCCCGGTGAACTGGGCCTCATTTTTTACAGGCAAAGGACCTGAAGCGCACGGTGTTTACGGATTTACCGGGGTTGATCCTGTCAGATATAAACTTTTCCTCACAGACTTTACCCATGTGCAGGCGCAACCTGTCTGGGACAGACTCGGAAACAAAGGATTGATCAGCAAGATTATCAATCTGCCCTGTACTTACCCCGCTCCGCGGATCAGGGGCATGCTTGTTTCCGGATTTGTAGCCCCGGACCTGGAGCGGGCTGTATTTCCAAAGCCTCTTGTGCCCATGCTCAGGCGTTTGGGTTACAGGCTGGAGGCGGATACCATCAAGGGTCTGACCTGTCCGGACCTGCTTATTGAAGAACTGGAACAGACTCTGGCCTCACGGGGAAGGGCCTTTGATCTTTTCTGGACTGATCTGACCTGGGATTTTTTTGTTATTGTTTTTACTGAACTGGACCGGATAAGCCATTTTCTCCAGGATGCCATAACTGATAAAAGTCACCATCTCCATGGGCGGTGCATGGACCTGCTGAAGGAACTGGACAGGATGGCCGGCGAGGTTATAAGCCGTTTTAATGATCTGGCCGGGCCAAAACGTCTGATGGTGGTGGCTGATCACGGATTTACCAGGCTTGAATGCGAAGTGGACATAAATACTTTGCTGCGTGCTGAAGGCTGGCTTAAGATCGGCAGAAAACCTGAAAACGAACTGGATCTGAACTGTATAGATGAGTCTTCCAGGGCCTTTGCCCTGGATCCGGGGCGGATTTTCATTCATGATCAAATCCGTTTTGCCCGGGGCAGAGTAAGCCACTCTGAATACGCGGGCATCAGGGAAAAAATCAGAAAATCCCTCCTGGGTCTTGAGTATAACGGAGCAAAAGTCATGGAAAATGTGTATAATGGAGAGGATATTTATCCCGGTGGCGTCGGCCTGGTTCCGGATCTGTTATGTGTTCCGGTTAAAGGTTTTGATCTGAAAGCCAAGTTTGACCGGGAGCGTGTTTTCGGACATTTTGGCCGGACCGGGACCCATTGCTGTGATGATGTTTTTTTCTACGATTCCGGCGGAAGCAGGCCGGAAAGGGTCAGGGACATACTGCCTGGTACAGGGATTATGGATTAACAGACTGTTATGGATTAACTTCAGGTAAACAACAAGAAAAGAAACTATGATAAATTATGAAAAAAATCTGAATCCGGCTCAGCTGGAAGCGGTCAAAACCACTGAGGGACCGGTTCTGGTTATTGCCGGAGCAGGCAGCGGCAAAACCCGGACCATTGTTTTCCGGCTGGCCTATCTGGTGGAGCAGGGCATTGTTCCGGAGAATATTCTGCTTCTTACCTTTACCCGCAAGGCAGCCAATCAGATGCTTTTGCGGGCCGGGGAACTTCTGGGGTACGAGCTTGGAAGCGTGAGCGGAGGGACCTTCCACGGGTTCTGCTATCTTCTGCTCAGAAAATTTGCCGGAGTCCTGGGGTTTACCAATGGATTTCAGATAATGGATTCCGGAGACTCCGAGGATATAATAAAGGGCATCCGGGCAGAGTTCAAGCTGGGCAAGGGTGATCGTTCCTTTCCCCGTAACAGGACCGTCCTTTCGTTTATAAGTAAGGCCCGGAACAAGGAGACACCTCTGGAAAGCCTTATAGAAAAGGACGCTTTTCATCTGCGCGAGTATATTGAGGATATTGAGCGGGTGGACAAGGCCTATACCCTTGAAAAGCAGAGACTCGGGCTGCTGGATTATGATGATCTTCTTTTTTTTACAGAAAGACTGCTTCAGGAAAACAGCGAAGTGCTGAGCTTTGTGCGCGGGATTTATAAATATATAATGGTGGATGAGTATCAGGACACCAACCTGGTTCAGGCCAGGCTGGCCAGGCTTATTGCTTCCCGGGAAGGCAATATTATGGTTGTCGGCGATGACGCCCAGTCAATTTACGGTTTCAGGGGTGCTGACGTCGGCAATATCCTGGATTTCCCCAATCTATTTCCCGGAGCCCGGATGATCAGGCTGGAAGAAAATTACAGATCCACTCAGCCCATCCTCAACCTGACCAATGATATCCTGACCCATATGGAGGAAAAGTTTGAGAAAAAGCTTTTTACCAGCCGTGTTGACGGCCCGGAGCCTGAACTTGTCCGTCCGGTGAGCGATATGAGTCAGGCCAGAACCATCCTGTCCAGGATTGTGGATCTGAGCAGGGAATATCCCCTGCACGAGATCGCGGTGCTGTTCAGGGCCGGGTATCATTCCTATCCCCTTGAAGTGGAACTTAACAAGGCTTCCGTTCCATACCAGAAATACGGGGGAATCAAGTTTTCCGAGGCTTCTCATATCAAGGATGTCCTTTCCCTGGCCAGAATGGCCGGGGCCAGCCCTGATCTTCTGGCCTGGAAAAGGGGCCTGGGACTTTTGCCCGGCATCGGTCCCAAAACAGCAGAAAGGCTTTACAGGGCGTATGAACAGGGCAGTCATGAAGATCTGCTCAGGTTTGCGGAGAAAAACAAGGACTTTGCCCAGCTGCGGGAGCTTCTGACAAGTCTGGCAGGACTGGAAAACGAACCTGCCCGGGTTATTTCTTCCATTATCGAGTTTTACAAACCCTATCTGGAAAAAATGCATGCTGAAGATTTGCCCAAGCGCCTGGGCGGACTGGAACAGCTTGAACAGATAGTCACCGGCTACAATGCCCTGGATGTTTTTCTGGCGGATATGGTTCTGGAGAATCCTGATCCATTCGGCATGCAGGCCAGAGAAGACGCACTGGTTCTTTCCACGATTCATTCTGCCAAGGGCCTTGAATGGTCCGCGGTCATGGTCATGGATCTGGTGGAAGACCGCTTTCCTTCCAGACGGGCCATGCAGGACCCGGCAGAAATGGATGAAGAGCGCCGGCTTCTGTATGTGGCCTGCACCAGGGCCAGAGACTGCCTGGGACTGTTTGTTCCTTCCTGTGTTTATCACCGGGGCAGCGGATTTAATCAGCCGGTTTCAGAAAGCCCCTTTGTCAGCGAGCTTGCCCGGGCTTCTTTTCAGGAACTCAGGGAAAATCACCTGGGAAAGCTAAAGAGACCTCAAAATGACAGCCGGCCTTTGCCAAGATCCGGTCAATCCGCAGTCCCTTCCAGCTCATACTGCAATCATAAAATATTTGGCCGGGGAAAAATTGTCATGGCCATGCCGCCCAATAAGTACAAGGTGAATTTTCCGGGATTTGGTCTCAAGATTATCAGTGGAGACTATCTGGAGATTGAAGAGTAGCAGGGTGTTGAAATTATTTGCACAGTCAGAGGGACTAACCTGAATTTCATGACCGACTACACTATATATCAATAAATACTGCTTTTATGTTAAAATCAGAAGAACATTTCCTGAAAATAATCAATGAAGTTTTCCCCAATGCCCATCCTCATATGCTGGTGGGCAGGGGTGATGACTGCGCGGTGTTGAACTGTCCGGAGCGTATGTGTCTTACCAGTGATCTGTTTCTGGAAGATATTCACTTCCGCCTCAGGTATTTCAGTCCTGAGGATGTGGGACATAAAGCCCTGGCAGTCAATCTGAGCGATCTGGCCGCTAACGGGGCCGGTCCTCTGGGATTCAACTTTAATCTGATCTGGCCGGAGTATCTTGATGAAAGTTTTTGCAGGCGAATGCTGCAGGGCATGGCCCGGCTGGCGGATCAATTTGACCTGGCCCTTACAGGCGGGGATTTGAGCTTTGGAAACTGTCTGGGCATGGCAATAACCATCTGGGGGAGCAGCCCGGAAAAGGATTTGCTAAGGGCCAAATGTCTGCCCGGAGATGTTATATTTATTGTGGGAGAGATCGGTCTTTCCAGATGCGGGCTGATGCTTCTGGAAGAAAACGAAAGCGAAGCGGACAGATACCCCTTGTCAACAGCCGGTCATTTAAGACCTCAACCACTGGTAAATGAAGGCCGTATGCTGGCGGAGCAAGGCTTAGTCAAAGGGCTCATGGACGTCTCAGACGGACTGGCCAGGGACCTGTCCAGATTCCTGGCTCCGGGAACCGGGATAAATATTGATCCCCCCCTGGCGCTTAATCCTGAAGTCACGGCCTGCTGCCGGGCCATGGATGTAGATCCGGTTGTATTTTCACTTCTGGGCGGAGAGGATTACGTTCTTCTGGGAGGGTGCGCAGCGGATGACTGGCTCCGTGTTCAGGCCGCGCTGCCTTCAGCCTGGAAATTGGGAAGAGTCGTGGATAAAGAAGGGATCTACATTGAAGGACAGAAAACGTGCTTAAAAGGTTTTGATCATTTTGATAAATAAAAAGGCTTACGCCTGGTAGCAGACGTAAGCCTTTAACGACATGTTACGAGGATCGATCTAAGTTCTTAGCATCCACATCCAACTAGATCCGGCCCGAGGTAAGCTCTTTCGTTTTCACCCAGCACACCCAGTGACAGGGCAATCAGGGTCCACAAATGGACCACGTGATAACCGCCCTTGTAATGTTCACTCAGGTCATGAACCTGGGAGTGGCAGTTATGGCACGGGGTGATACAGTATGTAGCCCCGGTCTTTTTGATCTGATCGTCCTTGAGTTTACCGTAAGCGCGTCTCTGCTCCTGATATCCGGTGGCCTGGAGAAACCCGCCTCCGCCTCCGCAGCAGTAGTTGTTGGATTTGTTGGGATGCATGTCAATGAAGTTTTCATCACCAACCACTGACCTGACCACAAAGCGAAGGTCTTCGGCAATGGGGTCTCCCAGGGATTTGCGCACCAGCTGGCAGGGATCCTGAACAGTGAATTTGATCTTATCCTTGTTCCAGTCTGAGTTGACCTTGAGTTTGCCTTCGCGGATCCATTTGGCATAATAATAAATAATGCTTGCCAGCTCAAATTTGGGCTGAATATTGAACTTCTGAAGTCCGAACCGGACTCCGTAAAATTCGTGACCTCACTCGGTGTTGAGCCAGATCTTGGCCTCTACATCCTCCACCGCTTTAACCTTGGTGCGGACAATCTGTTCCCAGCCTTCATCTTCAGCAGCGAACATACAATAGTTTTCAGCGCCCCATCCTGCTGTGGTATAAGTCCAGTCCGCTCCGACCAGGTGCAGGATCTTCCATAACGGAACCATTTCATCCGGCTCGGTTACAGGTTCTCTGGAATTCTGGTTGAGGACGAATTCCGCGCCTTTCTTGTTGATGGGAACTTGCATATCCTTGAATCTGGGGTCTGCTTCCCTGACTTCTTCCAGAACGTCTTCAACAACAAATTTGAAGTCTTCGGAAGACGCTCCCATGGCACTGTTGCCTTCGGTCTTAAGGGCCTGCTCACATGAGCCCATAATTCCTTTAGGCTTTTTATCCTTGGGCCAGGTTTTGCGGGCCTGAAACACCAGCTGAGGAATGTCAATGCCCATGGGACAGGCATAAACACATCTTCTGCACTGGGTACACATCCAGACCCATGGAGTGGTGGTTACTTCTTCGTCAAGCCCTAAAGCGGCCATACGCAAAAATTTTCTGGGATCCATCCCTTCCAGACCCGTGGCCGGGCAACCGGAAGAACAGGCGCCACAGGTAAGGCAAAGATTCAGATGCCCTTCTTCGGGCAACAGATCCCGTACCTTATCCATAAAGGTGTCTTTGGGCTTGGCGCCCAATTTGATCGCTGCATCTGCCATAAAAATCCTCCTTGGGAAGTTGTGGGTAAGAACAGCCTTTGTTCAAAATCATCAGAAAAGGCCTGAAATACCATGTAAACAAATATAACCGAAAATTAACAACATCCGTAAAAACAGGGTCTGCAGACTATCAATCAGAACTATACTTTTGCACCCTGCTTATTTATTTAAAGGATTACATGTTTGCAACGAAATGGCAACAGGAATTTTTTGATAATCTGCATACTGATTTAATTTATTTCCTGGATGAAAACTATTTAGTTGTGATTTCGACGGGATTTACCTAGTATTTCAAGCAAGAGGAGGTGTTCATTGCGCTTGATACTAGCCGGGACAGCAAGCGGAGCAGGCAAGACCAGTGTATGTCTGGCCCTGGCCGCGGGACTGGACAAAAAAGGTGTTCGGTTCAGCGGATTTAAAGCCGGGCCTGATTATCTTGATCCCAAGTATATGGAGGCGGTCACCGGCAGGGCCTGTTATAATCTTGATCCCTGGATGAGCAGCGAGGATCATGTACGTGAACTCATTGCCGGAACATCCGGGATAGCCCTTATTGAAGGGGTCATGGGCTATTATGACGGAGCTGATGTTTCAGACTCATCCGGATCTACCGCGCATCTGGCCGAGATACTCCACAGTCCGGTGATTCTGGTGGCAAATGCCAGGGCAATGGCCAGAAGTTTCGGCGCGCTGATTAAAGGCTATGTTGAGTTTGAAAAATCAGGGCTCAGGATTGAAGGCATTATCGCTAATAATTGCGGCTCGTTAAGGCACATTGATATATTGTCCAGGGTCCTGGATTCAAGCGGACTTCCTCCTCTGTTAGGGGGGATTCCTTCCAAAGCTCTGCCTGTGCTTGGTTCCAGACATCTGGGGCTCAAAGTTCCGGATAAAGAGAAACTTGACGGTTCTGTTTTGAACTCATTCGCAGAAGCTGCAGATAATTATCTGGACCTGGACAGGATAGTCAGCCTTGCAGGGGAAGAGAAAGAACCGCAGCAAGTCCAGGTTCAGGGGCCGGTAAGACCCGCCAGGGTCAGGATTGCTGTAGCCAGAGATAAGGCTTTTAATTTTTATTACCAGGCCAACCTTGATATCCTGGAAAAAGCAGGGGCTGAGCTGGTATACTTTTCGCCGGTTACGGATAAGCGTATTCCTGAGGATGTGGGCATGCTTTATCTGGGTGGAGGCTATCCCGAGCTTTTTGCTTATGAATTGAGCCAGAACAGGGCCCTTCGCAAAGATATTCTGAATTATATCCAGTCCGGGGGACATGTTTACGCTGAATGCGGCGGTCTGATTTATCTGTGCATTGACCTGAAAGTATCAGGCGGGCAGGTTTTTCCCATGACAGGGGCGCTTCCTTTCAAGGCATCCATGCTTTCCAGAAGAAAGAGCCTGGGCTATGTGCAGATCAGTTTCCTGGAAGACTGTCTCCTGGGAGAAAGAGGTCAGACCATCAGAGGACATGAATATCATTATTCCCAGATAGACCCGGTCAATGGAGAAGTCAGCTGGAAGAATATCTATCAGGTGGTGAATTCCAGAAAAGAGCGCAAAGATACTCTGGGCATCAGGACAGGTAATATCCTGGCGGGTTATTCCCATGTTTATTTTGGTCATAGACCTGAGGTGGCGGAAAGGATTGTGCGGTGGATTTCAGACTAAAGCGGGCTTACAGGATTAAGTTACCAGGAAATACTGAAACCCAGGGGTTAAATATGAGAGCGGCAATATTATGAAAAATCGGGGCATAATAATCCTGGCCCACGGGAGCAGGAATAAAGACGCAAGAAGCGCGTTTCTGCACATGGTGGATGTGTTGAGAAAGAGAATTGGAGACGAAGTTGTTCCCGCGTTTTTCTCCCTGGGCAGACCGGATCTGCAAGAGGCAGTGGCCGGGCTGGATGATAAAGGCTGCGCCGAGATTGCGATTTTTCC
>JAWOGL010000066.1:0-5428 GCA_046496945.1 Desulfonatronovibrio sp. | reverse complement strand
CCGCGGGCGATCTCTTTTTTCAGCTCTTCTTCCCTCTCCTTTGGCACTTCCTTCAGCACCTCGTCTTCCGGAACTTCCCATGATGCGCTACGCACGAGCTCAACGAGTTCGCTGCTCGAGACCTGATCTCGTACCACTGAATCCAGAATATCGTTCAAGCGGGATTGGGCCCCTGTCTCGCTGGCTACGTTTTCAAGAAATTTTTTGGCATCTGCGATCCGCCATCTGGCCGTGGTGTCCACCCATATGAACTCGCGCCCCTTGGTGGGAACCTGGTTGGGGTCTCCGTCCCAGACGAGCAGACGCTTTTCAAATCGCCTGACCTCCTGGATAAAGGGAAGTTTTATGTGAAGCCCCGCCTGGGTCACGGTTTCCCCTACGGGTTTGCCAAACTGTACGACTATGGCCTGCCGGCCCTCTTCCAGAGTGTAAAGGGCACTATATAGCACGATAACGACCATTATCGGTATCGCTATTATTGCTGTCCTCAACGTATACTTCATGGTTGCCCCTGCTGTGCTGATGGTTGTGCGCCAGACTCCATTGAAAGCCATGGCACCATGGCTTTTTGATCCTGATCCACGATATAAAGCCCTTTCATGTCTGCGAGCAGGCCGGTCATGGCCTCCAGGTAAAGACGCCTTCGTGTGACCTGGGGCGCTTCCAGGTATTCTTTTAATATGGATTTGAACCTGGTCGCCTCTCCCTGGGCACGGTTGACCCGCTCCAGGGCGTATCCCTCGGCCTCGCTGATACTTTGTTCCGCAACTCCCCGGGCTTTGGGAATTTGCCGGTTGGCCTGTTCCTCGGCCCTGTTGATTGTTCGTTCTTTATCCTGGCGAGACTCGTTGACCTCATTGAAGGCGGGTTTTACGGTATCCGGCGGGGTTACGTCCTGGAGTTCAATGGTGACCAGCCGGACTCCGGATTCATATTCCGTCAAAATCTTTTGTATTTCAGTTTTTGCTTCACTGGCCACGGCCACCCGACCGGTGGTCAGCACATCGCTGCCGATGCGGTTGCCTACGGCCCTGCGCATGACCGCCTCGGTGATATCGCGGATGGTTTTGGGCGTGTCACGGACATGAAACAGATAGCTGATGGGGTCTTCGATGCGGTACTGGATAATCCACTGGACATCGATAACGTTTAAATCTCCGGTGAGCATTAATGATTCGTCTTTGTAACCTCCTCCGGGATCATAACGGGTCTTTTCGCCGGGCACACTGGCCACGGTCCGGAAGCCGAATTCTTCTTTGAGTACCCGGGCAGTGGGCACCATACGGGCTGTTTCAATGCCAAGCGGCAGCTTGAAATGCAGTCCCGGTCCGGTTGTGCGTATCACTTTCCCGAAACGCTGCACAACCCCGGTTTCTTCCGGCTGGACTGTGAACCACACGCTCCAAAATATTGCCGTCAGTACCAATGCGGCAATGATCAGGATTGAACGACCCTTGAATGCCTTTAACTGGTGTTTAATTTTTTCCACCACCTCTTGGAAAGTAGGCGAGGATCCTTCCCAGGGGCGATTCCATTCAGTCATCTTTTAATCTCCTTCCTTTTTAAACGTCCAACCTGGACGTACCCAGGAGCAAACCTGGGAATATTTTTTGCCAATATGTTAAGGTTCGCTTCAACAGGATGAACCACATTTAAAGCGGGTTTATTTCTACTGAGAACTGTTTGTCGGAATTATTAGTCATAACCGTTCTTCCCTATAACACCCGCAATTCACAAACCCTCCGGAAATGATAGCCGTAGATGGCCAGGGTTACAGCCAGGGGCAGAGCCCTGGGACGACGGAACAGGGTCCAGAAGAAAAGCTTCCAGTAGTGGAAGCGTTCTTTGCCCAGGATACCCAGGCGGACAATTGACCGTATCAGGGCCATGAGGCTTTCGGATGTGCCCCGGATATGCAGCGGGTTTTTGTTCTCTGGAAAATTATATTCCCGAAGAAAGGTCATGACCCGCTGATAATAAGCTGCAGGCGAATAAATATTTTTCAAAAGTTCCCTGTATCCGTTCTGCAGCGACTCCAGATTCATAACCGGGATAATATTGGTGGTTCCATCCACATTGTTTCCGGAAAAGCACTCCTGCAATCGGCCGGACTGCTTAAGCCTGCTGTAGAGCCTAGTGCCGGGCGGAGCCTGGAGCAGTCCGACCATGGCGGTGGCTATGCCGCTTTTCTGGATAAATTCTACAAGACGGGTGAAAATTCCAGTGTCATCATTGTCAAAACCGACGATGAATCCTCCCTGGACCTGGATTCCGAATCGCTGGATGCGCTTCACGTCCCGGATCAGATCGCGATGAGTGTTCTGCCCTTTGCCGCATTCGGCCAGGCTGGCCTCGTTGGGGGTTTCAATGCCGATGAACACGTTGTCAAACCCTGCAGCAACCATCATGGCCAGCAGTTCCTCGTCGTCAGCCATGTTGATGGAGGCTTCAGTGCCGAAAGGCACGCCTTTTTTGTCTTTTCTCCACCGGATCAAGGCAGGCAAAAGCTCGGTCTTGAGCCGGTGCTTGTTTCCAATGAGATTATCATCCACAAAAAAGATTCCGCCCCGCCACCCATGAGCATAGAGACTGTCCAGTTCGGCGATCATCTGAGGCGCGCTCTTACTTCTTGGAATGCGCCCCAGAAGGGCAGTAATATTGCAGAAGTCGCAATTAAAGGGGCAGCCCCGGGAATACTGAACGCTCATGGTTGCGTATTGTTTCAGTTCCAGCAGGTCCCACCGGGGAATGGGCGTCTGCCCCATGTCAGCGTATTTATCCGTGGCATAAATCCGTTTTGGCCGCCCTTGATCCAGGTCTTTCAGGAATTCCGGCAGGGTCAGCTCGGCCTCGTTGAGCACAAAATAATCCACTTCAGGAAAGAGTTCATGCTCAACCGTGAACAGAGGTCCCCCGGCAACCACTTTCAGGCCTGCTTCCACGCATCTGTCGATTACTTTTCTGGATGATTCGCGCTGCACGGTCATGGCGCTTATAAACGCGTAATCAGCCCAGTCCAGATCTTCCATGGACAATCCCCTGATGTTCATGTCCACCAGACGCAGGTTCCAGTTTCTGGGAAGCATGGCTGCTATAGTCGCCAGGCCCAGAGGAGGCAGGGAAACCTTCTTGCCGATGAATTTCAGGGCATGCCTGAAGCTCCAGAAAGTGTCCGGAATCTCCGGATAAATAAGCAGGATGTTTGGGGTATGTGTGTTGACAGGAGTCATATGTCCTCCTCATGGGGTATGAGGCTAAGTTTTCCTGGTTACGACAATCAGAAACGCTCCGCCGATTACCATCGACCCAATGCCGGCCCAGATAGGAATATTAAACTTTTCCCTGTCCTGTACAGACAATGAAATTTGTCCGAGAACGGCCTCATGGGTCGTTTTGGGGTATGTAAAACCACCCTTGTCCAGCACCATGATGCCTGCAAGGATCAGCGTGATGCCGGCAATCCTGATTCCATTCATTTGAAGTTCCTTTCTTGGGCGAAATGAAATGCAGAGGCTGAAAATGACAGCCCCTGCACAATTTAGCCCTTTCAGCGTGTTGAAAAAGTACTTATCAGGCAGGTTGTTCAAAATTTCCAAGGGACAGTCCTGCACCCGCTTGGGACGCCGCTAAAGACTTATGCGGGGATTATACTCACTTAAATGGGTGCCGGATAAAGAGCAAAAAAAGTTCAAGGTCGCGGCGTATTTATACCGGTAAGAGTTTGAAATTTTTGCAGCGACACAGCAATTGGGAGATTTTCAAAAACCTGCTATTATTTATTAAAAGACTTTTTCACGGTGCTCATCTTTCCCTGGGATTTGCCCTTGAAGTTTTCGACTTGTCCTCTGGATTCAAGGTCTGGATTATTAAATGCTTTTCCGAAGATTTCCATGGCTTTGCCTTTGACCTGGTGCATTTTACCTTCGAATTTATCCCTTGTGCTCGATTTCATGATGTTTTTCTCCGCTTTGGTAAATGATTATCAAAAAGTAATTCATTCCCGGTATTCATAACTGATTTTTCCCGGGTGCAGAGGTGCAGACTTGTAAAGGTTCTGATCATCCAATCAGCCTGAGAATCCCGAAGATGATCAGGTAAAGCGCCACAATGTAGTTCAACAGTTTCGGAAAAACGAGAATCAGGATTCCCGCGATGATTGCTACCACAGGCTCAGGTGCGATATTCAGTTCCATAATTTTTACCTCCCATGTTTATAGCGGCTGGTTTAACCGCCTGGCCGTGTTTCAGTTTCCCTGCTTCACGACCAGATCGTTTTTAACTTTTTTGACCCCGCTAACGTCTCTGGTGATTTCAACAGCTCTGTTCACGGCTTGTTGTGAATCAACAAATCCGCTAAGCTGAACCGTACCCTTGTAGGTTTCAACACTGATCTGAAAAGAGTCGAGAAAATCGTCCTTTGCCAGCAGGGATTTGACCTTGGTGGTAATGACCGAGTCATCAATGTATTCTCCGGTGCTTGACTGTTTAGATGTTGACCCGCACCCCGCAAATGAGGCGACGAGGATAATGATAATAAGACAGCCCAAAGATATGTGTAATTTTCTCATGACAGAATTTCCTTGGATACTTTTCCTGCAAGTTTCTGGGTGGTCAGGTGATCTTTCGTCCCTGAACAACCTGGATAATGACAACTATGATGGCGATGACCAGAAGGACGTGCACAACGCCGCCCAGGGTATATCCGGTCAACAATCCGGCCAGCCACAAAACTAGAAGAATGACAAAAATTGTCCACAACATATTAACCTCCTGAAAGCGTAATTCATCCACCAGGGCTGAATTACTGTTACTGTTTATTCATGGGCATATCACAGCAAACCAGTTCGCCCTGGCCTGCTTCTTTTACTTCCACAACATTTCCACACGCTTCGCATTTATAAACCTCTTTCACCTTGGTCATGATTTTCTCCATTTGATTACAGTGTTGTCTGATCTCGGACAGGATGTCCCTTGTTCCTTAATTTTCGGGATTTTTTAAGGTAACCCCGAATGGACAAAAGCTCATTGCTGAACTTTTTCTCTATCATAATAAGTAACTGTTTACCGGCATTCTGTCTGTAGGGGAATTTCATGTTTTTGCTGGGAAGAATCCCGGGAAGCGGGAATATTTCCCGGGTGGACAATGGTCAAGTATGAGATGTTTTTTTTGTTCAGGCCTGGATTATTCTCTGAATCAGGCTCCAGGATTAAAAAAACATGTTGAATAGATACAAAAAATGATGCTTAGTTATGGAAAAATAAAGAGCCAGGCGTCCATTCTGAAGATATTCCTGAATTTTCGGGATTCTATATCATCAGGTGGACGCCTGGCTTATCAGACTGTTGAAAATCTCCCAATTGCTGCGTCGCTGCAAAAAGTTCAAACTCTTACGTATCCTAGATACGCTGCGACCTTGAACTTTTTTTG
>JAWOGL010000285.1:0-39250 GCA_046496945.1 Desulfonatronovibrio sp. | reverse complement strand
TAAATGACCAGTACGGACATCAGGCCGGGGATCTTATGCTCAAGCAGGTCGTGTCCATAATCAGGGAAGGGATCCGCACCTCTGATATGCTGATCCGCTACGGAGGCGAGGAATTCCTGATTCTGCTGCCTCAGGTTGAGCCGAATATGAGCGAGAATGTGGCCGAAAAGATCAGGGCCAGGATCGAGCAGTACGAGTTTGACCTGGGCGAAGGGCAGAGCATCAAGAAGACTATCAGTGTTGGAGTGGCGGAATTTCCCCGTGATGCGGATACCATGTACAAGGCGATAAAGTATTCGGATGTGGCTCTGTATGAGGCGAAAAAGGCCGGCAGGAACAATGTGCTCAGGTTCAGACCCGAGATGTGGACCTCAGAGGAGTATTAACAGTGATCCTCTTTGGGATCGGACCTAACCATCATACTCAAATATCAGGATAAACCCAGTGAAATCCAGCAGAGCTGGTCTGCAAGGCAGCATTTCCTTGATCTTTTATACAAAATCCTTGCAGTCCACAGTAACACTTTAAGTCCAGCAGGCTTGCCTGGGCTTTGAAAAAAGCGCTGTGATTTTTTCGTTTGGACATTTCCCCTCCCGATTCCGGACTTGTGGATGTTCATAAAATCCACCTTAACTCTTTGTCCAGTTTTTGGGGGTAACTTCAGTAGTTGGCAGTGTGCTTGTGGGCAGTTCAGGGTCTCCAATTGGGAAATAGTGGAGAAATTTTGTAACTGTTCACCATAACCGGAGCCTGCCTGGGGCTAAGGTTTCTAAAATAATTTATCAGCCACCCGCTGCGCTCGACGTAAAGGCAGACAGTAAGACAGACTGAATATTTTCCTCCTGGCGACTTGCCAGGAGGAAAGGATGCCTTTGCATGGCGGCGAAGCAGAATGTTGTACTGCAGGTGCTGACAGCTTTTCTGCGGGCAGGTCGGCCGCGGAAAAACATCCTGTGTCTGCCTTTTTAGTCTGGCTTATTGTCTGTGGCTAATAATTCTTTATCAGGTAAGGCTGAGGTTAACCAAAAACTGTGGTGAATAGTTACTCGATTTTTTTCCAAAATATGCAAGATTTCCAATCCAGTATAACATGTCCAGCTAATGGTTTGCCTTACGGAACCGCGACAGGGAATTCGTATCAACAGAAACATGAACCGGGGACTGGCCGCTGGCTATGGTGAATAGTTACTGCTGTTCTAAATAAATGATGACTTTTTGATTTTTGACGTCAGCAAACAGATTGATTGCAGGTTTACCCGGAAGATCCGCCTGATCAATTATAAAGATCGTATCTGCCCATTTTTCTTCCTGGGGCAGAATCCGCGTAAGTTTGTTTTCTGAATTTTCCAGAAAGGACTGGTTGAGAATATTTTCTTCCCGGTCCGGGTAAAGGGCCAGATACAGGATATCAAATTCTATCAGATCACTGAAGAAATGGGTGCCCAGGGAAACATCAGGAACAAAATCTTCGCGCATGGCTACAATTTCGCAGAGCACTGAAACTGTACTTATTTCCGTAAAATTGACCGGTACTTTTTATCGGTCCTGCTCCTGTCCGGCTTTTAATACCTGACATATTCAGGCATATTGTTCCAGAAAAGTTTGCAAATCTCTGAAATCATCCAGTCTTTCCTTAAGGGTCTGGTGACTCCAGTCCCACCAGGCAGTCTTTTCCAGAGCCGAAGAAATGGAATCCGGAAAACGTTTTCTGAGCACCCTGGCTGGAGAGCCCACTACAATGGTATAAGGGGCTACATCCCGGGTCACTACAGAACTGCTGCCCACCACCGCCCCATTGCCGATACTCACTCCTGGCATTATCACTGCCCCGTGACCAATCCAGGTGTCATGACCTATAAATACTTTCTGCCGCCGGCGCCAGTTGAAAAAACTGGTTTCTGAACTGTCAGCAAGGTCGTACCAGTCAGCTCGGTATGTAAAATGGTGTAGTGAGGGCCGTTCAATGGGATGGCTGCCCGGGTTGATCCTCACAAAATCCGCAATGTTGCTGAATTTTCCGATCCAGGTATAAATTATCCCGCTGAACCGGCAGACATAACTGTAATTTCCAAGCTCTGTTTCAGCCATGTCCACGAAGTCCTGGATCTGGGTGTATTCTCCCAGCAAGCAGTCCCTGATGCTGGCGCTCTGCGCTACAACCGGGTCTTTGTCCAACCTGGGAGCATCAGAAATATTCCATGATTTTATATGCTGCATAATTCTCCCTTCAAGCTTTCCTGGGCAAGGTTGTTTACACTTAAGTAGAAGCTGGAAAAAATATCTCTGTTCATCGCTGTGCATGTGGTCCAGACGCTGTCTCAGGCTTTGGCTTCTTCTCAATACGATTTTTAGAAACTGACAATATTTTCCTGAAGTCAGCTGTCCTGGACCCGGTTGATGAAACCGTTCATGCCCTCCAGCCCCTCCTGAATCCTGGCGGGATATAAATGTCTCTGGGTCAGTTCCAGAAGATAGACTCCTGAATAGTCCTTTAGAAGATTGAAAAACTCCACAAAAGGAAAGGTTCCGCTGCCCGGAATGCCATGTTCATCTCCGCGGCCGAAAGGGACCATGGCGCCTTTGTCTTTTTCTGTATAATAACTGGTTATTCCGTGATTGTCGTGGACATGGACATGGGCGATCCAGGGCCGGGCCAGGTTTAACTCTTCAAGGATATTTAGACCGTAATAGGAGGCGGCCAGGTTCAGATGGCCGGTGTCCAGAGTCATTCTTATATTGTGTTTATCCAGATCCTTCAGGGTCTGGACCAGGGCTTTGATTTTTTCAGCATAGGAATACGGAGAATGATGCAGGTAAGGTCTGTGATTCTCCAGGGCAAAGACAATTTCCGGAAACTCCCAGGCCAGAGCTTCAAGCACGTTTTTTTCTTGCTGTCTGAGCTCCTGTCTTTGGTTTTCATCCATATGGTCCATGGGTCTGCCCAGACGCTGAAAATAGGCATTATCCACATATCTTCCAGGGTGACAGACCAGAATTTCTGCCTGCAGATGCCTGCAGATCTGAGCACAGCAGCGAAGCACCTCCTCATGAAGTCCAGGGTCATCCTGATCCATCAGGTTCAGCCGCAGGGGAACGTGTACACTTATCCTGAACTGATATTTTTTTAGGACAGCCTTGAGCAGCTCCAGGCTGTCCATGTTAATCCGGGCACAGCTTATGAGATCAAAATCATCAGGAAGGATTTCTACTGCCCTGAACCCCAGGTCCCTGGCCTGATCCAGGCTGTCTGTCAGGCTGTCCGGATTCTTCTGCAGCTGATCTCCAAGAATTCTTAATCCCGGGGTATGCATGAGGAAAAGGCCTCCCTGCCCTGGACAAAGGTTTTGATGATCCTGGGATAAGACAGGCTGCTGTCCACCAGAAGCAGGTCAGCATCCAGTCCTGGTTCCAGCCTTCCGGTACTGGCATCAGCATTTACCGCCCGGGCGGGATTGGTGCTGAAGAGCTTCACTGCCTCAGGCAGGGACATGGGGCACTGGCTGTGAATTTTAAACAGAGCGTGGAGCAGAGTGGAAGGCACATAGTCGGAACAGACTATATCTGCTCCTTTGGCCCGGATTATGTCCATGGCTCTCAAGTTGTTGTTGTGGGATCCGCCTCTGATGATATTGGGAGAACCCACCGCCACCATAAGTCCCTGTTCCCTGGCCAAACGCATGGCTTCCATATTTATGGGGAATTCTGAAATAACAGCTCCCAGGGAGGAGATAAAATCAATTTTTTCCCGGGAATCATCATCATGACTGGCCAGGGGAATCCTGCTCTCAGAACACAGTTCAGCCACATAACAGGCGTTTTTCAGGCCTACGCTTTCCCTGATGGCCTTTCTCTGTTTCATGATCTCGGTTACTTCCTGTTCATCTCTGGAAAAATAGGCACTGTAGTATTTTTTGAATTCTTCGCTGGTGCTGAATTGCCCCTGGCCCGGGGTATGGTCCATTATGGACACCAGATCCACCTGTCTGTTCCGGATGAACTCGCTGATGACCGGAAGACTTTCCGTGTTGGTGATTTCATAACGCAGGTGAATTCTGGTCTTGACACTGAGCTGCTCCTGCATGGCCCGGATCTGCCTGATGATGCTTTCGGCCATGTCCATGGTTCTTAAAATGGCATATTCCTTTTCAGCAAATGAAATGGAGTGAAAAATGGTTGTTACTCCGGCAGCAGCCAGCTTCTTATCCAGTTCCGCCACGGCCATCTCCACGGGAAGGCAGCTTCCAGGCCTGGTTTCAATTTCCTTTTCTATGGCATCGCTGTGCAGGTCCATGAACCCTGGAATGACCCAGGCACCGGCCGCGTCCAGTACCGGCAGATCATTGTCCTGAGGGCCCGCGTTTCGGCTGAGTCCGGTGATTTTTCCATTCCGGACTGCAACGCAGGCCCTGTCCAGTATATCTTCCGGGGTTACGACCCTGGCATTTATTATCTGAAAGTCTTTATACTGTTTCATGGCTGGTTCTTCCTCCCGGCATGACAAATATGACGTCGCTGAATTTATTCAAAGTATCCTGCTGATGAAACACTCCCATCATGGTGGTTCCCTTTTCCCGCAGTTCCTTGAGTATCTGGAGCACTGTTCCAGTGGTTACCGGGTCCAGGGAAGCAGTGGGTTCATCCATTAGCAGCAGACGGGGGGCCTTGATCACAGCTCTGGCAATATTTACCCTTTGCTGTTCACCTCCGCTGAAAGTGGCTGGATAGGCTTCAAAAAGTTCTCTGGCTATGCCCAGTCTTTCCAGCAGGGCAACTGCATTTTTCCCGGCTTTTTTTTCATCCAGTCCTGAGCTGATAAGGGGCTGGGCTACAATATCCACGGCCGTGACTCTGGGGATAACCTTGAGGAACTGGGTGATGCTGCCCATTTCCAGTCTGCGGATAGTGCTGATGACGTTAACAGGTTCTGTGGCCAGGTTTACAGTGCCGAAACGGGAGGATTTGTACCATATATTCCCGGTTGAGCACAGGTAAGTCCTGTAGATACATTTCAGAACCGAGCTTTTGCCGGAACCGCTGGGACCGGAGATTCCCAGGGAGCTCCCCTGATCCACTTCCAGGGAAATTTCTGGAAAACCCATTATTTCCCGTTTTCCCAGGTGATGCATCCTGAATTTTTTGGACAGATTTTCAATTTTAAGCATTTAGGTGTCTTGCAATAAAGTTAGAGAGTTACAGAGTGGAGTTGACCAGAAGCTGGGTGAATTCATGCTGGGGGTCTTCCAGGATCTGGTCGGTAAGTCCTGATTCCACAACACGGCCGTTTTTCATGACCATGGTCCTGGTGGTCAGATGCTTGATGATGCCCAGGTCATGGGACACCACAACAGTGGTCAGATTCATTTCCTGCTGCAGGTTCTTGATCAAATCCAGAACTCTGGCCTGAACAGACAGATCAAGACCTGTGGTGGGTTCATCCAGAAACAGCAGGCTGGGGTTGACTGATAAAGCCCTGGCTATCTGGACTCTTTGCTGCATTCCACCGCTGAAATTGCCCGGGGGTTCATCCATTCTGGCCGCCGGTACTTCGGTTTTTTCCAGGAGTTCAGACGCCCTTGCTCTTATCCTGGCAATACTGCGACAGTCAGCCATCAAAAGTCTTTCTCCAATGTTGCCGCCTGAAGAAATGCCCATTTTAAGCCCCAGGTGGGGACTCTGGTACACCATGCCCATGAGCTGGTTTCTCAGAGTTCTCTTGTGAAAGGGGTTCAGGGCCAGAACATTGTCCGTGCCTGTTAACATACTAAAGAGAGATAACGGGAACCCGGACCGGTTCTGCTCCAGGTTGATGCGCATAAGTCCTGCACTGGCCGGTTCATCAAAATACAGAAGCCTGAGCAGGGTGCTTTTGCCTGAACCGCTTTCTCCCACTATTCCCAGAACCTCGCCGTGATAAAGATCAAAGGACACATCCATGCATCCGGCCACTGCCTGGCATTCAGGACAGATATTGCTCAGACCGGTCTCAAAAACCAGGCTGCATTCCGGACAACCATCCCCGTATATCCTGCTCAGTTTTTCAACACTAAGTATGGGTTTCACGTGGTTCCTCTTTCATGTTTTTCTTTTTCAGGCAGAAAGATGTATCAGAACAGTACCAGCATCTTTTGCCGGTGGCATCATCCACCATTTCATTCAGATAAGTATCCCTGCTTCCGCATTCAGCGCAGCATTCTCCCCGGAAATCTTCCACCCTGAATGGGAAGTCATCAAATTCAATGGGTTCCACTTCTGTCCAGGGAGGAATGGCATATATGCGTTTTTCACGGCCTGCCCCAAAGAGCATCAGGGATCCGGCCTGGTTCAGTCTGGGAATGTCCCAGCGCGGAATAGGGCTGGGGGACATCATGTACCGTTTGTTGACCATCACCGGATGACCCCATCCGATGGTCATTTCCCTGTATTTGACAATGTCTTCATAAAGATAAAGCCACATGGCGCTGTAATCGGCTTCCGCATGCATCCGTCTGGTTTCCTGTTCTGAATGTTCAACAACTCTGAGAGGTTCTGGAAGCGGGACCTGAAAGACCATGATCTGGTGGTCTTTCAAATGTTCTTCAGGGATACGGTGTCTGGTCTGGATTATATCTGCCTTTTCAGTGTCACTGGTGCTCACGACACCGGTTACACTGGAGATGAACTTTTTTATGTTCACCGCGTTGACGCTGTCATCACAGCCCTGATCAATGACCTTGAGTACATCCTCTGGCCCGATGATGGACAAAGTCAGCTGCAGACCGCCAGTGCCCCATCCCCTGGCTATGGGCATTTCCCTGGAACCAAAAGGAACCTGGTATCCTGGAATGGCAATGGCCTTGAGAATCTTGCGCCTGATTTCTCTTTTGGCTGTTTCGTCCAGAAAAGCAAAGTTATAGATTTTATTCATGGCTGTTTCCATTCGCGGAAGTTTCGGAAGACATCTTTTCCCTGGAGCTTCGCAACTGGTCCAGTTCAGATTGAAAAGTAACATAATGGGGAAGCTTGAAATGGTTGGCAAAGCCCATGGACTCGATGCCGTCGATATGCATGAGCACGAATTCCTGATCTTCAGAAGGATAGGACGGATGTTCAGCCCTCATGGATACATCAAGAGTGGCCATGGAAATAGCCTTGGTTTCGTTATGTCCGAAACATATTCCGTACCCAGACTGAAATTTGGGTCGACCTTCCACATCGCTGAAACTGGAGATTATTTCAGCCTCGGTGACAGGGATCCTGCCCGCGGTAATTTCTGTGTTGTCCAGGGGGTGTTTGATTTTGACCGGTATGTATCCCACCCGGAGTTCTCCAATGGTTGGATGTGCAGTTCCGTATCCACGCATGTTGGAATAGGCCAGGGCCAGCATCCCCCCGGTTTCCCCCCTGGCCATGGTCTGCAGGGCGGCGCTGCGCTGAGCCGGAATTTTCAAAGATTCACGGGTAATATCCGCTGCTTTGTCTTCCCTGGACACTACTGATTTGGAAACCAGGAGATTTTCCTGCCTGAGAAGTTCCATAAGTTTTGGAAAATTTTCCGGGATGTCCATTTTAAGCCCGGCCTCACGCAGAAAATCCCGGTACTCGTCCTTGAGGGAGTTCCTGTCCTGATTGACCAGGTTGAAATCCAGAAGCCTGAGGGAGTAATCCTGGGACGGCCCGAGGATCTGGCCTCCAGGAATATCCTTGAAAGCAGAAGATATACGGCGGATGATATGAATATCCCGGGTGGATACCGGAATGGATTCTCCGAATCTGGGCAGGGTGGTGCGGTAAGCCCGGACCATAAAGGCTGCTTCCAGGGTATCTCCGGCTGACTGCTTGATTGCCAGAGCTGCCAGATCAGGTGCATAAAGAGAACCTTCGCCCATGACCCGGTCCACGAGAAAATGCAGCTCTTTTTTGATCTGCTCAATGCCAAGGGGAGTGGTTGAACCATCCCCGCGCAGGACATCAAGAAATCTGATGGAATTTTCAATGGCTTCCTTGCCACCTTTGACAGCTGCGTATGCCATGGATGATTTTCTCCCTTAAGTTGTTGGTTGCTCCTCAAAAGTACTGTAGATGTACTTAGAGGGATGGTTGATCCGGATCAGCTGGTTCTTTACAGCCAATATGATGAACAGTTGCGAAGTTTTTAACCGTCTGAGCCAATGGAAACAAAGTCTGTGGACCTGGGAATGGCCATAAGGGAGCTTTGATCCGCAAAAATCAGATCCAGCCCCAGGGGAAAGTCTGAACTGAGTTCAGCCGCCATTTCCACCTCAGACCTGTCAACGCCCTCCATCTGCACTGTACAGGTATCCTTAATTCCAGGACCTTTGAGAACCAGACTCAGACTGCCTCTTTTAAAACTTGTGATCGAGTATATGACGGTAGCTCCTTGATCAGGATTTTCCAGAGAACCCCTGAAAGCATCCCTTAAGGCTCCGTCTGAAGAACCACCGGCAACCACTATGTAATCAGCCTTTTTCACCGAGGTGCAGAAACATCCTGTACTGAGAGTTATTTCTTTGATCATTCTGGTCTCTACCTCATTTCCCACCACAGCAAGTCCTACTTCCTGATCCAGAAGAGTTTCACAGATAAGCTGCACCAGATTTTTTTCAGAACAGCCAGGATTCACCACCTGTCCCGGTCCGGACATGGCCTGCATCAAGGCCCTGAAAACCTGCTGGCACTGAAGTACATTATCCATTTTTATCATCCCTCCACCATAAGGCCGAAGTTGACCCTGGTGCTTTTAGTCATATCCTTCTGCTCCTGCAGAGCTTTTATGAGTTCAGGCTCAAGTTTCCTGAGCCGGTTGAGTATGAATTTCTGAAGTTCCTGGTCCCGGACTTTTTGAGCAGCATCCAGACAGGCCAGAATAAAAGAACCGTCCTGACTGTCTCCCAGCATGACTCCGTATCCTATGGTCTCTTTGTGTCTGGCCATGGCTTCCGAAGCCAGTACTTCCCCCAGATTGAAGCAGACATCAAAACTGTCCCTGATTTTCTGCATAATCATGCCTTTGCGGACCCATTGCACTTCAAACCCGGACTTTTTGAGGTCTGAGGCCAATTCCTGACATTGATCAGCCGGGGCATACTCAAGGATCAGGGCTGGTTCATGTTGCAGATCCGGATCACAGTGGCTGAAGTCGCTGCTTATGGTTTTCATTCCTTGAAATTTTTCAGGCATATTCAGGCTCCTGGATCATTGCCCGTCCGGCAGAAGGTTTTTCAAAAATGGAAGTTGAAGTAACTGCTTCATTCAGCTCTTCTTCTGCTCCATAAATATCCCTGACCACTGATGGAGTCAGCATTTCCGGGGTATCGTCAAACACCACTCTGCCCTGATGCATTCCTATTACCCTGTCGCAGTATGTGCGGGCTGTATCCAGGGTGTGCAGATTGCATATAACCTTGAGTTTGTCTCTGTCTCTGATCTCCCTGAGGGATTTCATGACTTTTTCCGCACTCAAAGGGTCCAGGGAGGCAATGGGTTCATCAGCCAGAACCATTTTGGGCTTCTGCATAAGAGCCCTGGCAATGGCCACCCTTTGCTGCTGTCCTCCGGACAGGGTTTCAGCTCTTTGCAGAGCCTGATCAGCGATGCCCAGCCGTTCTAAGGCCTCAAGGGCCTCATCTGACATTTCTCTGCCAAAAATGCTGAACATGCTCTTTATTGTACTGTGTCCGTTGAGCCGGCCCAGAAGGACATTGGTCAGAACATTGAGCCTGGGCACAAGATTAAACTGCTGAAAAATCATGGCGCAGTCTCTTTGCCATCGGCGTTTACTGGCTCCTTTAAGTTTCAGGATGTTTTCCCCCTCCACCTCTATGCTTCCCTGGGTGGCCTGAGTAAGACGGTTGATCATGCGCAGAAGGGTAGACTTTCCTGCCCCTGAAGGACCAATGATACCCACCATCTGATGTTCATTAATGGCCAGGGATACTGAATCAACAGCTGTTACCCTGCCGAATTTTTTGGTTAAAGCGGTAATAAGCATACGCACCTCCTGTTTAAAATTTACGCAAAGTTCAGGGCTGCCCAGATCCTGCATCAGGCCCGGTTTTCCACCCCGGCTGTTTTCAATTATCTTTTTCCTCCTGCCTGCTTTTTCCGTGGATAAGTTTTTTGCGCAGAATTGATGATATCTTGTCCATACTTATGACCAGGCACACAGTAAGAATTATGATGTAGAACACGTTTTCCCAGCTTCTCTGGGTATTCATGGCTTCCACCAGCAAAAGACCGATCCCTCCTGCTCCCAGGGCTCCGATAATGGTTGCCGAACGCACGTTTGCTTCCAGATAATAAAGACCCTGAGAAATAAATATGGGGATTATCTGAGGAATGACCCCGAAACGATAAAATTGCAGTCTGTTGGCACCGGTGGATCTTACTCCTTCCATCTGATTTTCATGAACATTTTCCAGAGCTTCGGAAAAGAGTTTACCCAGTGTTCCTGTGTCCGTGAAAGCTATGGCCAGAGATCCTGTTAATGGTCCAAGTCCGAAGCTGCGGATGAAGATCAGAGACCAGATGAGCATGTCCACACCACGTAGAAAATCAAACAGACGGCGGACAAAAAATCTGAGGATTCTGGAAGGAGTGAAATTGGAAGCAGCCAGCACAGCCAGGGGAAGACCGACCATGGCTGCAGTCAAAGTACCAAGCACGGCCATGAGAAAAGTTTCCAGCAAAGCCACAAAAACCCGGCCGTGCTGCCAGTCGGGATTATCCCTGATGGTTTGAAAGATTAATTTCCAGTTGGGTAAATCCGGGTTCAATCTGTCTTCTGAAAAGATCAGGCCCGCAATTTCCCCTGCACTGTAATTGCGCAGTTCAGAATTGAAAGGAAAGAAAAAATTCTCCCATCCGGCGAAATACCTGTGTACCTCGATGCGGGTCCTGGAAACCTGAACTCTTCGGGCCAGATCCGGACTGGCATCAAATTTGGCCCTGGTGGCTCTGATCCATTCCGGCACAGGTCCTCCCTCCGGGTAATCCGCCCTGATTCCATCCGAAGTGATCTGAACATGGATGGTTCCGTAATCAGGCACCATCATTTTAACTCCGTCATCAAGAATCAGCACTTTATATCCATTGCCCAGACTTACCTTTGTCTGTTCATCTTTTTCATGGACCCACCCGGGCAGCTCGGAATAGGTGGAATTACGTTCACCTTCAATGGACACTTCCAGTTCAGGATCGCCGCGCAAATATCTGGTTACATGGACCTTATGGGCCACAGCATCTCTTGCCAGAAGCACAGCTCTCTGAGGATTGGAACTTAAAATGAGATGGAAGAGATTAAAGGTTAAGGCCGCATATACCAGATAGGCCGCTGCAATGATACACCCGGCGATCATAAGCAGGCTGTTTCTGCGGATATTCTTGAAAACCGCTTCCTGTCTGGCTGAAAATTCAGCTTCCTTGAAGTTGTTGAGAGTCTTGTTCATATTGCCGCGCCTGCAGTTTCAATCGGGTTGTCAGTTATTCTGCGCCGCAGATAGGATGATATCTGGTCAATGACAAAAATGGACAGGATGAGAAGTAAAAACAGGGCGGCTGTCTCATCACCTGAGCCAAGACCCCAGCCTATAGTCCTTCTTAGTTCCGTACCTATGCCTCCGGCTCCCACAAAACCAAGAATGGCTGAGGCCCGGACATTTATTTCCAGGCGGAGCATGAAGTAGCTGAGATAATTAGGAAGAACCTGGGGTATTATTCCAAAACGCATGCGCTGCAGCCAGGTCGCTCCGCAGGACTCAAGGCCCATCATTGCAGACTGGTCAGCGTTTTCATTAACCTCGGAAAAAAGCTTGCCCAGAGCTCCAGCTGTATGAAAGGCAACAGCTATCATGGCCGGAACAGGACTGGAGCCAAGGACATAAATCAGAAAAAGGGCGATAATCAGCTCTGGAAAGGCACGCATGGCATCCATGATGCGCCGGACCACGGTAACCACAAAAGCCGGCTTCACCCCGAGATTGCTTGATCCCAGGAAAGCCAGGACCACGGCCAGGGCCCCTCCCAGCAAAGAGGCTGCTCCGGCAATATTCAAAGTCTCCAGGAGAGCCGGGAAAAAACGGATCAAAAGGCCGTAAAAGCCCCAGCCCTCTTCCCAGGCCTCTTTAATAATGAAGCCTGGATAATCAAAAAATTTTCTCAGTCCCTGGATAAATCCGCCTGAATTCAAGTCATCGGCCAGTCCATAGCCGCTAATGAGAATGAAGATGATCAGAACTATTCCCGCTGCCGAGTAAAGCCCGCGCTTTTTTTCCAGGGCAACAATCTGTTCCTGTATTTTATCTCTGGTCATGAACAATGCCTTATGAAGAGTTTTTTTGATGCTGCGGCTGCTGAAATATTCCAGCAACCGCAGGGCTTAATTGATAGGGGACTTACTGAGATTTGGCCTTTCTGGCTTCAACAATGCTTACGTAGTCGGAATGATCAATGGGAGAGATAGCCATGATTTCGCCGGCCATGAAATTATAGGCGCACTGCGGATCTGTGGAAGGCATGCTGGCCAGCAGCCCGGTTACTTTCAGCTTGACTTCTTCAGGGAGATCCCTGCGCAGGACAATGGGGCCTTCAGGGATTATTTTGGAACGCCAGATCTCCTGGATCTGGGTCATATCCACCAGGCCTGCATCAGTGGCCTTGCGCAGGGCACCACTGTTGTATCCGTCTTCCCACTCTCCCAGACCGCAGGCCCAGGTTACTCCGGCGTCAATATCACCGTTGGAAACAGCAACTATGGTCTGTTCATGTCCGCCGGTGAAGATCACGTCACTAAAATAGTCCCCTGGTTCCATGGGATATCCTGACTCTGGAATCTCAATGGAAGGGATGAGAAATCCTGATGTGGAATTGGGATCACCAAATCCGAAAGTTTTGCCTTTCATGTTGTCCAGGCTTTCAATGCCACTGTCCACCCGGGCAAAGCCTATGGAATGATACCCAAATGATCCGTCCGCGTTGATCTTGGTCAGCACGGGCTGAACCGCATCGGGATCATTGAGATAAACCTTGGCATAACCTGAAGCTCCCAGCCAGGCCATATCCAGGTTTCCGCCCAAGAGACCTTCAATTACTCCGTTGTAATCCGCAGGAGCAAAAACTTTAGTGGGTACGCCCAGGACATCTTCCACTGCCTTGCGCACGCATTCATTGGAACGGAGCCTGTCAGAAGCGTTTTCACCGCCAAGGACCCCGATGCGGAATTCATCGATGCTTTCCTGGGCCGCGGCATGTGTTGTCCACATTAAACAAACTACCAGACACAAGAGAACCAGTTTGGATAATTTCATTTTTCTCCCCCTGTAAAAAATTGATGTTTTAAAACTTTGCACTACCTTTTAAAAAACTCGTCTTCAGAAAATGGAGGCATGATCCATCCAAAAAACAGTCATGCCTTAAAATTTTTACCCCTGACAAAGAAAGCTCTGGTAGAAGTAAACAGAATCAGACTGTTGACCATTTTATACAGCGTCTGATACGGGGAAAACTAAACTGAGAGTTTTGCAGGATGATGACAGAAATATTGAGAGAAGGTGACGGGATAAAACTAGAAGAGAGTTCAGGGTAAGGACAGTCAGCAACCATGATACCGACAGACAGTCCTGTGACTGCCCTGAGACGGCTGCAACGCTACATGGTTGGTTATAAAGGAAGGCAGCAAAAAGGAAGGATAATCAATCAGACTGCACGGCAGCCAGATAACAGCATACATTTTGTTTTTTGACATCCGAGCAGATGTACATGCTTTGTCCTGGAAACAAGGCATGGGTGTCCAGGACATAGACTGTATCCCGCCATTTGCCTTCTTCAGGAAAAATACTTGTTAGTCTGTTGCCGGAGCTAATGAGCAGGGCGTGGTTGATTAGATTGTCCTTTCTTTCCGGGTAAAGGGCCAGATACAGGATGTCAAATTCTATCAGATCACTGAAGAAATGGGTGCCCAGGGAAACATCAGGAACAAAGTCTTCGCGCATGGCTACAATTTCGCATAATACCGAAACAGTACTTATTTCCGTAAAATTGACCGGCACTCCCAGGGAGGCAATGCTTGTACCCCAGCGGCCCGGACCCATAAGCATGATGTTAAAACAGGACCGGCAGGATTGTTCATGAGCGATTTTTCCGGTGAGCCTGGCTACTGAATGCCGGTCGCTTTCCGGAAGATAACCATATTTATCAGGATTGACATAGATTATCCGGTCAATTTTATTGGTCCTGCTCTGGCCGATTACAGGTCCTGTAGTCTTCAGGATTATTTGTTCAGGAGCAATCCCGGCATCCAGCTGATCCTGAATGCCTGAGGATTTAATTTCCAGCGGCCTGCACTGCACCGGATTAATCATGTATTCCGGATTTTTGTCCTGATTCTCAAAGAAATTAACCGTAAATTCAATATCAACAGTAGATCCGTATGCCTTTTCAAGGGTTTTGAGCATTATTTTCATATCCCCGGCAAAATCTGTTTTTGACAGCAGCTGGGAAAAATTCAACACCCAGGGGAAAAAATCCTTTATGTTCATTTTTCGGGCCTTTTCCTCGAGCTCCGGATCTTTCTGAGCGAACAGATCAACAGGAAGACCCGGGCAGTCAGTATACAGGTCTTTAAAGGACAGGGATGAAACTGAATTTGATCTGAGGTCAAGGACATCTACGTTTTTCTGAGTATAGCTGCGGCCATTGAGATTAACCAGAGGGTGCATCAAAGGCTGATTAAGGGCGATAACCCGTGTATAATCATCGTCAGACCGGTTAACAGCCCTTGTACCCAGACCGAATACCAGCCTGAGCATGCCGGCTTCCGGATCAACCTTGTCGTTCCAGACATAAGGATTAAATGAAAAGCCTACTCCTGCGGCCTGGGGAAAAAAATACTTTTCATAATGAACGCCGCTGACCCTCTGAACCAGAAGAGCCATTTGCTCATCCTTGTCCAGCAGCCCCCTTTGTTTCCTGTAAGTCAGAGCTTTTTCGCTGATGGAGGACGCGTAAATATATCTGACCGCCTCGATAAAAGCAGCCAGACGCTGACCTCTTTCGCCCTGATTAACGCAGAACACGCTTTCGTATTTTCCGGCAAAGACATTACCGAAGTTATCTTCCATCAGGGAACTGGACCGGACAATGAAAGGCCATTGACCGAAATAGTCCAGAAGGTCCACAAATTGTTTAATAATATAGTGAGGAAAAGATCCATTGAGAATCTGGGATCTGGCCCGGCCCAGATCCTTTAAAAAAAGCTCTGGATCCCTTTGCTGCTGTCTGATCCACCAGACGCCATTCTGGACCAGGAAGGTATAAAATACATCAGAACCGATATAGAATGAATCATGGGGTTCAAGTTTTTTTTCCCATCTTTCAGGTTCTGTTTTTTTGAGTATTGCCCGGGCAAGCAGGAAGCCGCTGCTTTTTCCTCCCATTAAACCGGTTCCGATCATTCTGCGGCGCACAAAAAGAATATCATGAAGACTGAGATATTTTTGGGCCAGCTCAACAATTCGCGGATCTCTGGAAAAAATCATTTTTATAAGTTTAACCAACAATTTATTTACTTTTTTTTCAGTGCAGAGTCCCTGGGTGTAGTCTTCATAGACCTGTTCAGCCTCGGAAAAAGTCTTGCTCCAGTATCCCAGAGTATGAGCGGCGGAATCAAGCCTGGACCAGGGTTTATGACATAGAACCCTGCTTATTTTATCACTTGTTTTTACCGGCTCAACAATATTGCCGCGCAACTGATGTAAAGTGTTCATTGTGGGTGAATATCTGTTGTCAACCTTAAGAGGATGAACAAAAATGTCCTCCTCGTGCTGGTAAACATCCAGGAAAAGCTGGGTAACATTAAGGATGGGGCTGGTGGCGTGAAAAGAATGCCGGTTTCGGAGCATGGCAAAATAGGCGACCGTATCCATGCTCCCCAGAAAAGGACAGGTAAGCATAAAAAAATTGCCAAGCATACGGTCTGAATACCAGTCTGAAGAAAGGTTGCTCAGGCAGTCAAAGATATAGCAGCATCCTCTGCCGTGCCGGCGAATGATAGAATGTATCCTGAAAATAAAATTTTCAAAACCTTTTTGCGGATTCATCCGGTAAATCGCGTTGGCCTGATCTTCCCTGAGTAAAGGCTTATGTCTGGCAAATCTGATATATATCAGAGGTATATTATAAAAAATACAATAGTCATGAAAGGGCAGGGTAAAACGGGTGTAATCATCTATGGAATCAACCTGCCAGACAACATTGTCTCCAGCGCGTAAACCTTGCAGCGCAGTATCCAGGCCGGGTAAACCAGTGCTGAAATTATAATCTTTCATGGGTTCAATCTTCGATTTTAAAGTTGATTGTTGTTGTAATTTTCTCTAATATTATAAATTCTTATTGTCTGAAATTCATTTTGTTTGTTTTCCAGATAAAAAATAGCAGGGTCCTGGAAATCAGTCCACCTAAAATGATTAATGAGGAATGTTAATGACAGCAAAAGAACATATTCAAAATGTGCTGGAACAGGTAATCAAAAGAAATCCCGGTGAACTCGAATTTCATCAGGCAGTGAAAGAAGTGCTGGAATCCCTGGAACCGGTAGTCACCCAGAGGACCAGGTATGTAGATGCCAATATACTCGGCAGAATTGTAGAACCGGAAAGGGTAATAACTTTCAGAGTTCCCTGGCAGGATGATCAGGGCAATATCCACGTCAACCGGGGGTTCAGGGTGCAGTTCAACAGCGCTCTTGGTCCTTATAAAGGCGGGCTGAGATTTCATCCCAGCGTTAATCAGGGCATAATCAAATTTCTCGGGTTTGAGCAGATTTTCAAGAATTCATTGACTACCCTGCCCTTGGGAGGAGGAAAGGGCGGATCTGATTTTGATCCCAAATTTAAGTCAGACCCGGAAATAATGCGTTTCTGCCAGTCTTTCATGACTGAACTGCAGAAATATATCGGGGCAGATACAGATGTTCCTGCCGGCGACATCGGAGTCGGTGCCAGAGAAGTGGGCTATCTGTTCGGCCAGTATAAAAGGCTTCGTAATGAATTCGCCGGGATTCTGACCGGAAAAGGCCTGAACTGGGGGGGATCACTCATCAGACCCCAGGCCACCGGATATGGCTCAGTATATTTTGCCCAGGAAATGCTTAAAAACATAAACGACAGCATAGAAGGTAAAACATGCGTGGTCAGCGGTTCTGGAAATGTGGCCCAGTACACCACCGAAAAAATTATTGAACTCGGAGGCAAGGTGGTCGCTCTTTCTGATTCCGGAGGCACAATCTATGATCCGGCCGGCATTGACGGAGATAAACTGCGCTTTGTGATGGAGCTGAAATGCATCCGCTATGGACGAATCAAAGAATGCACCGAGGCGTTTACCGGAGTTGAATATTATCCGGGCATGAGGCCCTGGGGCATTAAATGTGACTGCGCGTTTCCTTCAGCTACCCAGAATGAAATCAGCCTGGCTGACGCTGAAACGCTGTTTAAGAACGGCTGCATGCTTATATCCGAAGGCGCGAACATGCCGACTGAGCCCGGAGCTGTTCAGCTTGCCCATTCCTCCAAAATCCTTTTTGGCCCGGGCAAGGCTGCCAATGCCGGAGGCGTGGCTGTTTCCGGACTTGAGATGTCCCAGAATTCCATGCGTCTCAGATGGAGCAGACAAGAGGTTGATGAGAAACTGCAGCAGATAATGAAGGCCATTCATAAACAGTGCAGGGAAGCAGCAGAAGAATATGGAATGAAGGATAACCTGGTGGCCGGGGCCAATATAGCAGGTTTTGTCCGGGTTGCCGACGCCATGCTTGACCACGGGGTTGTATAGACGGGGAGTCCGGATTTTTGAGCGGTTGGCAGGTTGTTGAAAATCTCCCAATTGCTGTGTCGCTGCAAAAAGTTCAAACTCGCACCTGCTGAATACGCCGCGACCTTGAACTTTTTTTGCTCCTTGCACTTGGAATTTTTGAACAGCCTGCCTGATATGGAATTTTTCAACAAGCGGTTGGGAGATTTATTTCTTCCAACCGGAAAAACAGAAGCTAGGTATAATTCTTTTTTACCCATTCCCGCTGAGCCTGACGGTCGGGCAAATGTCCGTCAATCTGAGCGGCTTTAACCTCCTGAAGTATTTTTCCATAAACAGGTCCGGGTTCGATACCCATTTTTTTAAGATCTTTGCCTGATAGTTGCGGCTGAATATTGCGCAGTTGAGTAATGAAATAAGATATTTTTTTTCTCAGGTCTTCTTTCTGACTTCTGGCCATTAAAAAAAGAAGACCTTCAACCGGCAGAGGCTCAAGTATAAAATAGAGATCACTTAAGCTGCCGTCTTCCTTTCTGTGCCATTCATAAAGCTTTGCCACAGCTTCCCTTATCTGCCCCCTGAGAATAAAAAAGCCCTGTTCCTGTTTCTGGGAAAAATTAAACCGGTTGAAGACAATCTGAGTCTGGGCATCATTCATGGTATTGAGAAGTCCCAGCAGATAAAGCATCCATTTCTGGATAACTTCTTCAGTGTACAGTAACTGGAACCAGTTGATCACTTTTTCAGTTTCAAGAAGAATATTGTTGATATTGGGCGTTAGTTTGATCAAAGGATGAATGTTGCGTAAAAGACCAAGATTTTCCATTCTGGCCATACAGCCCACAGGATTATTCTCTTCAAAAATCATTTTTAATTCCTGAAATATTCTGTTGCCTGAAAGCTTATGAAAGATATTAAGTTCAATAGCATTTTTGATAAGCTTTTCAGTCTGGGCATCTATCCTGAAAGAAAATCTCTGTTCGAAACGGATGGCCCGGATAATCCTGGTAGGGTCTTCCACAAAGCTAAGAGAGTGCAGCACCTTGATTACTTTATTCTTAAGATCGCGCTGCCCCCCGAAAAAATCAACCAGCTTGCCGAATTTTTCCGGATTCAGATGTACAGCTAAAGCGTTGATACTGAAATCACGACGATACAGGTCCATCTTGATGGACGACAATTCCACGGTGGGCAGGGCGGCAGGGTGTTCATAATATTCCAGTCTTGCCGTGGCTACATCCACTTTCTGTTCATCATCAAGGACCACCACCGCAGTCTGAAATTTATGATACGCCCGTACTCTGCCCCCCAGCTCCCGGGCAAGTTCCCTGGCGTAGGAAATACCTTCTCCCTCCACAACCAGATCTACATCCAGGTTATCCCGGTCAAGCAGTATATCCCGGACAAATCCGCCTACAATATATACCTGAAAGCCCATTTTTTCAGATAATTGTCCGCATTTTTCCAGCAGGGAATAGACCTGTCCGGGCAGTCTGTCTTTGAGTATCTTTTTGACGTTTCTTTCTCTTTTCTTTTCAGGCAGCAAACTTTCAGGCATCCTGGCCGGTTCTTTAATAATATTGTTTATCAGATCTGTTCTGGTAACAACTCCAATCACATTTTCTTCTTCAACCACCGGAATCAGACGCTGTCGCTGCCCGATTATAATTTCCATGACTGTATACAGATCATCACCGGTATTAAGGGTTGTGAAGTCTGTAACCATATATTCCTTTAACGCGATTTTGCCCAGGCCATGGCCCACCGCTTTATCCGCGATCTGATGTTCGAGCAGGCCAACGCATCCGCCTTGGCTTTGTTCAACAACCGGGATGGCTTTAAGTCCGAACCTGGTCATGACTTCGGACGCCTGGCTGATTGTCTGGTTTTCTTCAATAACAACAGCAGGGGAGGACATGAGATGGGATACCAGAATCTGAGGATTGATCTGGGAGTATAAGAGCCCGAACAGTTCGTCCTTAACCTGAGTCAGGGTTTTATGCTTTATGGTGGCAGAAGCTGCAAAAGAATGACCACCTCCACCCAGGGAAGAGCATATCCGGCCGACGTCAACGTCTGCTGTCCTGCTTCGGGCCACAATATGGACCCGGTCCTGCATCATACTCAGGGCAAAGAGGACCCGGATATTTTCCATATCCAGCAGCTTATGGGCCAGCAGGGCAAAATCACCAACATAGTGATCCAGGGATACTTCTGTAACCACGACATCTATTCCGTTTATCTTCTGGGTAGTGGCAGCTTCCAGAAGGGCGTTGAGAATAGAAACCTGTTCCGCTGAAAGATCACGGTTGATCATGTCTGAGACCATATTCAGATCCATTCCCTGAGACAGGAGCCATGCCGCGGCAGTGAAATCATGACTGGTGGTTGAAGTGAAGGTGAAACATCCGGTATCTTCGTAAATCCCCAGTCCCAGTATGGTGGCCTCATCTTCGGAGAGGTCGATGTTTTTATTGATAAGTATTTCAGAAATTATTGATGTGGTTGAACCCCATGGTCTGATTGTTTGTTCATCACCTTGAATATCTTCCTCCGAGTCAGGATGGTGATCATACAGGCAGACAGTAATATCCCTGTTTTCAAGCAAAGGGGCAACATGCTTTATTCTTGATTTCTGTCTGGTATCCACAATGACCAGTCTGGTCACGGCTGAAGGCTCAATGTCTTTGAAAGATTTAAAATTATAAAGGTAGGTGGCGCTTTGAATAAAAAAGTTCTTCAGATTTTTTTCCTGGCTTCCCGGAAAGATCAGGACTGAATCCGGATAAAGTTTGCTGGCCGCGATCATGGAAGCAAGGGCATCGAAATCGGCATTAACGTGACAGGTAATAACAGTGGGAGCCTCAATTTTATTTTTTTTCATAGTAATCAAACCTTGCCGGATCTGGGATGGAATTTTTCATGAGTTGTTTTCAGCCTGTCGTTTTGAACATGAGTATATATCTCTGTGGCTATGATATCGGAATGTCCAAGCAGGATCTGGACAGTCCTTAGATCAGCTCCTCCTTCCAGAAGATGAGTAGCAAAAGAATGCCTCAGGGTGTGGGGAGATACCTGCTTTCTGATTCCTGCCATTAAAGCGTATTTCTTTATTATTTTCCAGATACCCTGTCTGGAAAGACCTTTTCCTGAGCGGTTTAAAAACATGATATCTTTCTGAGGAGTGAATGAACCCCTCCAGTTATCCATGTAGTATTCAAGCCATTTCATGCAGGTAAGATGCAGAGGCACGATGCGCTCTTTGCCTCCTTTTCCCCAGACCCTTACTGTGCCGCTTTGCCGGTCAAAATTTAGTACTTTCAGCCCCGCAACTTCGGATACCCTTAGACCTGCCGCGTAAAGAAGTTCCAGCATGGCCTTGTCTCTGGCTCCGAGTTTATCGGCGGTGGAGGGTTGAGCCAGGATATTTTCCACATCCTGAGTGGAAAGAACCTTTGGCAGCAGCTTGGGAATTTTAGGATTTTCAAGAATTCCTGTGGGATTGTTCCGGGTATGACCGTGTTCCTGCAAAAAAGCGTAAAAACCGCGCAGAGTAGCCATATGTCTGGCCAGGCTTCGGCTTTGCAGCCCCTTGTTACGCAGATACATCAGATAAATAAAGATATTCTGTTCTGTAGCCCTGACAAGAGAAATATTTTTATTTTCCAGGAATTCTGTAAAGGAGATCATATCCTGAGTATAGGAATTAACAGTGCCGGAAGAAAGTCCTCTGACTACAAGAATATGCTCCAGGAATTGATTCACCAGGGCGGGCATGCTGCTTTCAGGCTGCAACTGAAGCCTGCCCGCGAATTTCTGAGGTTGATTCAAACTTGCTAGGATAAGTATAAAAATATAAGATCATTTATGGCCTTTTTCCTGTTGAACAAATGAACTGGTTTCCAAGGATAAAAATTGGGTGAAAAAGTATTTGTAAGCCTTGGGTCTAACCTTGGATTATGCAATAATAACCTTCAAAATGCAATTAAAGCCATTTCCAGACAGGTTAATTTAAAGCTCTTAAGCCAGTCCAGCGTTTATCAGACAGAACCCCAGGAATATAAAAAACAGCCCTGGTTCACCAACCAGGTTATTCTATTGGAAGCCGGGAAATCCTGGAATCCCTGGAAGCTCTTAAATTCTTTAAGAAAAATTGAAACCGGGATGGGGCGAACCAGGGAGATAAGAAAAGGGCCCAGGGTAATAGATCTGGATATTCTTACTTATGGAGACAGAATTATTAATCATCAAAACCTGCACATTCCCCATGCCCAGATGAAACAAAGGGCTTTTGTGCTTGTACCGCTCATGGAAATAGATCCGGATTATATTTTTCCCTGCGGGGTGAGTCTTAGAACGGTCATGGATAAAGTTAATTTCAAACTTGAAGGAAATAGAATTTACCAGGGACACAACTGAACTTAAACTGGAACTTTAAGGAATAAGACATGCTGAAGATAGTCATCTTAGTCGTTGTTGGGTTTATCCTTTTTAAACTGCTGACAAATGACCAGAAAAAGAAGAAGGGCAAGGTTGAGCAGGAAAAGAAAAAAATGGCTGCTGACGGAGTAATGGTCAAGGATCCAATTTGCGGGACATATGTGGATAGGGATACGGATATCCGGGTAAAAAAGGACAATCATGTCCATTGCTTTTGCAGCTATGACTGCAGGGATAAATATCTGAAAAGTATTAATGCGGGAGACGCAGTAAACAGGGAATAAATGAGCGGACTGGATGAATATCCTGTTCAGCTTTAAAAGGAGGTTAAAGTGCAGTTTTTTATTGATACCGCGAACATTGATGAAATCAAAAAAGCCATGGACTATGGAATGGTGGACGGAGTTACCACCAACCCCAGCCTCATGGCCAAAGAAGGAAAGGACTGGAGAAAGGTGGCCCAGGAAATATGCAGCCTTGTTCCGGGACCGGTCAGTCTGGAAGTTTTCGGGGTTAAGACCGATGAAATGATCAGGGAAGCTCAGGAACTGAGTGAGTTCGGTCCCAATGTAGTTGTTAAGATTCCCATGACCATGCCTGGAATCGAGGCGGTAAAAATACTGTCTGAGATGGAAATTGACACAAACGTCACCCTGGTATTTTCTCCTTTGCAGGCTTTGCTTGCAGCCAAGGCAGGGGCTTCCTACGTCAGTCCGTTTGTCGGCAGAATTGATGACACCGGCCAGGACGGGATGGATGTGGTGAGCAGCATAATTAAGATTTATGACAGCTACATGTTTGACACGGAAGTTATTGTTGCCAGTATAAGACATCCCCAGCATGTTCTGGAATCCGCGTTAAGAGATGCTGATATTGCCACCATTCCGTTCAAGGTAATTGAGAAGCTCTCCAGACATCCATTAACTGATATCGGCCTGGAAGCCTTTTTAAAAGATGCCGCCACTTTAAAGTAATCATAACTGTTCGCCGTAGCCATAGGCCAAAATCAAGCCGGCTTTCTTCTGATAGAAGAGAGCCGGCTTTTTTGTTTATACAGCCCCCCGCTCCACTACTTCTATATGTCCCATAATGTAAATTATGTAAACTTTAGAATAAATGAAGGGGGCAGGCAAAGTAAGCCCCTCTCCTGCTTATGACCTGGTCTGAAAATGAGAACTGCGCTAACAGCTTGTTGAAAAAGTCCTTGCCCAGCAGACTGTTCAAAAATTCCAAACGATTTTCAACAGTCTGCTAAACCTTCAGAGACAATCAAAAACAGAACAGGTAAACCCGGCTATTGACCTGCAGACCCTAAAAGCATTAAATTGAATTTCTCATCAGGCTGATTATGGTCTGTTTTTTTGCCCAAAATCATTTTTCTATTGGTGGTAGAATATGCGTCAGTTTATTACTGTTTTGTTTGTTTTTATCTTTCTTATTTCAATGTCATTGCCGGCTTTCTGTTCTGAGCTGGAAAACCAGGAATCCTTTCACGAATGGTTAAAACAATATGGAGCCATGGATGTCTATGCCAAAAGTATAAAAGAACGCGTAAGTGGTCCCCAGGCCCAGCTTGATTACGCTGATGCCTTGATATCCCTAAATAATCCTCAGGAAGCACTTGCAGCATTAAATAATATAAAGGAAGTGGATGATCCCCGGATTAAAGGGAGAAAATCATGGATCAAGCATAAGGCTTTAAGACAGATGGAACAGTTTGATGAGTCTGTTCTGGCGGTTATTGAAGCTTCCGGCTTTATGGGCATGCAAAAAACAGCTCAATTAATGAAAGCGGAACCCGGCCTGGATACATTATGGAGCAATGTCTGGAAAAGATGGTTTTTTAATACTTTAAGTATTGACCGGATCAATGAAGGTCGGCGGATGATTATGGAACAGTCGGTTATTCTGGCCAGATCCGCCTGGCCGGATAAAAAGATCTGGAGTACCATTGAAATCCCCCTGACAAGCGCAGAATCCATGCAAAGCCGACCCTCTGCCGATCAATTGCGTATCGCAAGGTCTCTGGCCCTGTGGAGCATAGCAAACTGGGACCTTGCTGACGCGTCACTTTCTGAAATATCAGACCCGGACCTGCAGTCCTTTTTTGAGAATTTTGCTGTATTTCTGAAAACTTCAGATCTGGGAACCTGGACGCCAAACCCCAAAACCAGCAAAAGCTCAGGGTTCATTTATGCTTACTCAGATCACCTGCAGAAATATGCTCTGAATGATTTCAAACTTTCATCGCCTGAAACCGGCTCATGGGAATCTTTTCTGGTTCAGATTAAACAACTGGCCCCTGGGCAGGCCCTGGAGATGATCAAGCAGGAACTTTCATCCGCCCTTCTTCCCGCGGAAGTCAGGGGCCGTCTGCAGGCCCTGGCTTTTATTTATGAGCTGCAAAAACAAGAGCCTTCAAAAGCTCTTGTTTCGTGGGATAAAGCCCTGTCCAATTCACCAGAGCTTCCTTTTACCCTTTATCTGGCAGCATCGATTTTAAAGCAGGACTATTCACCAATGACCAGCCTGCCCTCTTCCAGATATGTTTTCCTTAAGGAAATTCTAAATGTTTCCGGTCTGAATCCGGACCCGAAGCATCTGTCAGACTTCTGGGAAACAGATAAAAATGATATTAACAGTCTTTATTCGGATTTTCCTCTGGATTACGCAGTTAATTTTCTTTTTTTTAATGAATCCTTTCAGACTGAACAGGATCAGGCTGCAGCCGAAAATATTGCTTTTTTGTTTCCTTATTCTGAAACAGGACAGAGCGCGTATCTGTCACTGGCTCAACACGCGTATGAACAAGGCAATAAAACCCTGGCCTGGAAGTACCTGCAGAATATTTCTCAGGAATTTGCCAGAGGTCCAAGACAACTGGATCTCCTGGAGGCCAAGGCGGGCATTTTGATGGATATGGGGCGTGAAGAGGAATCCTTGACCACCTACCAGGTCATTCTGGAAAAATCACCTCAAAGACTTATCCCTGAACGCAGGTTAAAGCTGGCTTTACTTGCCCAGGAAAAAAACCGATGGAACCTGGCCCAGGACATGCTCGCAGATCTCTGGCAGGAAAGAGAGGAACTGGATGAGTCGATTCAGGCTGAAATTCTTTTCTGGCTGGGAGAAGGCGCTCAGCATCGGGAAGATATGCAGGAAGCCCTGGATTACTATCTAAGGCTTGCCTGGCAGTTTCCCGGACAAAATATCTGGGCTGTCACTGCGATGTACCGGGCCGGCCTGATTTATGAACAAAGAGGATTTCTGGACACAGCCAGAAACCTGTTTCAGACCGTACTAAAAAATGCAGACAGGGACAGTCAGAAAGAGGCGGCTCAGCAGCGTCTGGATGCTATTGAGTCCAGAATGGGATCAGACACTGCCAACGATGCATATTTGTTTTAAAACGGAGAATTCATTATGAAATATATTATTTTTGAAGATTTTGCCGGGGAGGCTACGCCAATAATTTTTCCCGAACGAATCGCGTTTGAGGAAATGCGTGAACAGATTCCATACACCCAGGTTATATCAGGAGGGATTGTCAGCCTGAAACAGGGGCAGATAAAATGTTTCAGTCAAGCCAATGAACTTGGTTTAAAGGCTTCGGATAGGGATCACCTGGTGATCAGTGAACATCTTTTATAAATGATTCTGCTTCTGTAATTTTTCTAAATATCCCTTGAGCCGGTTATATTCACTGCGGACTTTTGCAAAAGCCTCAGAAGTTTTGGTAAAATCACCGTTTAATCCAACTTTTTCCAATTTTCCGGCAGCTTCAGACAAAAAAACAGCTGCAATATTGGCTGCTCCGCCCTTAATAGTATGGGCCTCTAAAATCACGGATCGAAAATCCTGTGAATCCAGGGCTTCTTCCAAAGCTGCTATTCTCTGCCCTGCGTCTTTAAGAAAGACTTCAAGTATGGTCCTGAGAAATTCTTCATCAACATCAAGTTGTTTAAGGGCAAATGCGTGATCCAGAGGTATATTTTTATCCATTGATCCAGACAAAAGATTATTTATATTTTTCCCGCTTTTTCGGGAATCTTCATCTTTTGCGACAACAGAACCGGTCCACTTGTCAACAATACTTATTAATTTCTGTTTGTTTACAGGTTTGGCCAGGTAATCGTTCATGCCTGCATCCTGACACTTTTCCAGGTCTTCCTTGTCAGAATGAGCTGTCATGGCAATAATGGGTACACTTTCACCTCTGTCTCCGCTATTTCTAATCCTGCGGGTCGCCTCATAACCATTAATGACCGGCATCTGAACATCCATCAGTACCAGATCGTATTGACCCTGCCCGAATAATTCAACGGCTTCATTTCCGTTTTGAGCCAGATCAACATCATATCTGGATGAGGACAGAAAACGCATGATCAGTTCCTGATTAAGTAAATAGTCCTCAACCAGCAGGATGCGTATATTTTCCCCGGGTTTTTTGCTTAAGAGCTCGGCATGAACTTGCTCCGGCTGTGCTTTTTCATGAGCCTGATCCAGGGGCATATTCCGGGAAGGGGGTGCAGAGGGCAGCCGCACCAGTATGGCTGTGCGGCCGGGTTTTGAAGTATCCAGGCTGATTGCGCCTCCGTGAGCTTCAGTGATAAGTCTGGCCGAATAAGTACCCAGACCGGTTCCGCTCTTTCCGGCGGTTACATATTTATCAAAAAAGGTTGAGCGAATCTTTTCTGGAATTTCACCCTGATTTTCAATTTCAATCTCGACTGTTTTCCCTTTGGATCTGATGCTTATAATAATTGGATACCTGTCAGGAGAGGCTTCTATCGCGTTTTTCAAAAGATTGGAAAACAGGGAGTAACAGAGCATACTTTCAGCAAGCACCATAACAACGTCAAGCTTTACCAAGGGGCGCTCATCCAGAAACAGATCAAACCCAATATTCCGGTTTAGAACCAATGTTTTTAAATCAGAGACTATCGTATTCAGTATATCAATAATATCGCATGGCACAGGGTGCATTTCATAAGTTCCCTGTTCCAGCCTGAACAGATCCAGAGTTCTATTAATCATGTTCAGCATGTTCACGCCGGCCCTTGATATGTCGGAAAGCATCCTGACGTTGCTTTCCGACAGTTCCGGTGTATCTTCAAGTATTATTCTGGGATAATTTATAATCGGGGTAAGAGGTGTTTTCAGGTCATGTCTGGTCATGCGGTCCACATCTTCGCGCAGCCGAATATTTTCCTCAAGTATCTCGTTTTGTTGTTGCAGTTCCCGGTTCATCAGTGTCATTTGGGCATGAGCCTCGGCCAGCCTGTTTTGTACATCTTTGACTTCTGAAATATCCACGCCAATGGCGTACTTGACTATTCTCCCGTCAGGCCAGCTGATTATCTTTTCATGCATTTGCATCCAGCGCTGCCGGTATTCATCGTATATTTCCGAGACGTAATTATTATTGGCGGATTTCCAGTCAGATTGAACAAGAGACTGGATATTACAAAAAAGGCAGGGAGATGTATCCTGATAGATGGTCTTATAGCATGGAGTTGAAGGATCAAATGATGCAGGTAGTTTTTTACGCATCCTGGCGTTGACATACACTATTTCATAATTTTCTACATCAACGACATAAATATCAAAAGGAATGATCTCGAAATATTGTTCGAGGATTATACTTTCATTAATGGATTCATGGGAATGCATTATCAGGATTTATTATATTTCTTAAGGATCTGTTTGATTTGTTTGTCAATATTTTCTTTACGAAAAGGTTTAAGTATGTATCCCTTTGCTCCGGCCTCCACAGCCTCAACAATCATCTGTTCCTGTCCATGGGAAGTGATCACGATAACCAGCGCGTCAGGGTCATGAGCCATGATATTTTTGGTGGCCTGAATACCGTCGACTTTGGGCATGGTGATATCCATGGTTACCAGATCAGGTTTAAGTTCTATATATTTATCCAGAGCTTCTGCCCCGTTGGAGGCCGTGCCTGCGATATTATGGCCGAGTTCTTTGAACATATTGGTTAAAAGGTGAACAACTATCTTGGAATCGTCGGCAATGAGAATATTTAAAGAGGACATATCTACTCCTTATAATCCAGATTTTCATCAAAGAGGTCTTTGGGGCCAATGTACATGATACTGAGTTTTCCGGATTCGGTAAGAAAGCTGCTCATATAGAAATAAGCATCTTTGTGACGGGATATTCTTTTGGCTTCTGACATAACTATGGGCGGAGTAAGGGTGATGGCAGGAACATTGTCTGGAAAATCCGCCAGGGCATTGCCGATAATCGTATTCACCACGTCTCCGGCTGTTTCTTCTATATAAACCGGTTCCATTTCAGGTTCGACTTCAAGTCCTTTGGTATATATCTCGAATATTCTCCTGATAACCTGATTATCAAAGCTGAAGGCGACATACATGCCGAGGGCTCCGCCTATACCCACCAGAGAGGTCAAATCGCTTAAGGTCAGCCATTTCAAATTTTGCAGTGTATGTCGAACTTCATTTACTTCAAGCCCGGCTTCTTCCCGAAGGTAATCAATATTTCTGGCAGTCACGGCCTTGATCAACTTTTTCAGTAATTCTTTGTCTGTCATAGATATGATCCCTGGTTCCTGATATAAACCTGTTTTGATCCGAGAATAAAGATAAAATAGTAATTTTCCTTTCCCCTGCATGTCAAGGAGAATGATTGGAGAAAAAGGAGACCGGCATTGGCAACCAGTCTAATGCCAATTGATAAATTGAGATAATTTTCTGTAATCCACTGATTAACCTTTTATTGCAAACACCCGCAAAACATGTGATAATAATTAAACTTTTGTGAGAAACCAGAGGTTAACAGGTTGTTGAAAATCTCCCAATTGGCTTTGTCGCTGCAAAAAGATCAAACTCGCACCTGCTAACTACGCCGCGACCTTGAGCTTTTTTTGCTGTTTATCCGGCACCCACTTGAGTTGGCAGTAACAACTCATACCGATAAATATCCACTCAAGTGGGTGCCGGACTGTCGCTTGGAATTTTTGAACAACCTGCCTGGCAAGAACTTTTTCAACAGGCTGTTAAATTTGAATATTTACATTTATCTTAGTGGATTAGATTGATAGTCATGCAGGAAAACATACTTTTTGAAACCCATTTCGACATAATTCCTTTTCCAGTTTATGTTGTAGATATTGAATCCTATCAGATAATATTCAATAACCATACTTTCCGAAGAGAATTCGGCGATCATAGAGGGAAAATCTGCTACAAATCCCTGTACGGTTATGATTTACCCTGTCCCCAATGCTCTATTGATAAACTTGTAGACGAAAATGGAAAACCAAACGGTCAAACTGTTGTTTTTGAAAGTTTCAATGAATCTAATCAGAAATGGTATCAGCTGCAGGAAAAGATTATCAACTGGCCTGACGGGCGGAAAGCTAAAAGCTCCATGGCTGTGGATATCACGGAACTTAAAATAACTCAGAACAAGCTGTCTGAAGCCCATGCTGAACTGGCCATTAAAAACAAAGAAATGGAGCGTCTTTCAACAACGGATTCTTTGACCGGTATCAATAACAGGTATAAAATGCAGGAAATAATTGATGCGGAACTGGCCCGGACAATCCGCCATGGAGGATCTCTTGCCCTCTTCTTTCTGGATATAGATCATTTCAAATTTGTGAATGATACCTACGGACATCAGGTTGGTGACGATATCCTGCGTGATTTTGTCAAACTGGTCAGCACCAATATTCGCAAAAGTGATTTTATGGGGCGCTGGGGCGGAGAAGAATTCCTGGTACTTTGTCCGGAGACTGATCTTAATCAGGCAGAGATTACAGCCAATAAACTCCGTCAAAGTATATCCAGGCATATTTTCCCGGTTGCAGGAAAGGTAACGTCAAGCTTTGGCGTAACAGTCAGCCAACCTGAAGACACAGTGGAAAAAATGGTTGCCCGGGCTGATAAAGCATTGTACATGGCCAAGGAATCCGGCCGCAACCGGGTGGAGGTTGAGACTGATTGAGGTCATTATCTCTTTTGCGCCCATGTAAAAGAGTTAAAGTAAAGATTGAAGTTTTTGGTCCAGAAGGCTGGTGAATTCTTGAATTTTTTGGGAGTTCAGTTTTGAGGGTATCTTGTATGGAGTTCCGTAAATGATCCTGCATCCGGACCACAGCCAGGGAAGAGAAAATCTGTCCCATGATTTGAACACATGCCTTGTTCTCATGCCCACCCTGACCGGAACAATATACGCCCTGCTTCTGGAAGCCAGATAAATAATTCCTGCCTTGGCAACATGTCTGGGACCTCTGGGTCCGTCCACAGTAAAGACCACCTCACCGTTACTGTTTTTAATGTGTCTGGCCGCACTTCTAAGCGCCCTGAGACCTTCTCTGGAACTGGATCCCCTGGCCAGATTATATCCCATCATCTTTAGAACAGAGGCGATCAATTCACCGTCCCTGCTTCTGCTGACCACGACCGTAATTTCTTCATTGGCGTGCAGACAGCAGAGAGGAAACATTTCACCGTGATAGATCGCAAAGATAATCGGAGATTTCTTCCTTCTCAGCTTCAGCACAGGCTCATAATTGACCCTGGTATACTTTAAGGTTAAAGACCAGGCCCTGGTCAGCATGGTCACAATGGAGTATATGAATTTATTGTTCAGGTTCATAGATTTTAACCAACATAAGAGGCATGTATGAATTCAGAAAATCTGATTGATTGTCAAGGACTTCCATGTCCCCAGCCAGTACTCAGATGTAAAGAAATAATTATAAGACACAATCCCGGGGAAGTAAGCGTACTGGTGGATAACGAACCAGCCCTGGAAAATGTTTCCAGATACTTATCCTACCAGGGATATGCCCTGCACAAACCGGAACCAAAAGAAGGCGGATGGATTATCTCCGCTTCCAGGGACACCAGCAAGCAACAGAAAGAAACCCCTTCAGTTGCCGATGAAATAAATGCCGCTCGCACTCTTATCTTTATATCAAGAGACAAAATTGGAAAAGGAGACGATGAGCTCGGGTCCAGGCTCATGCTTAATTTCCTGGCTACTCTGCCTGAGATGGGCAAGGAGCTGTGGAAAGTCGTCCTGGTTAACTCAGGCGTCAGACTGGCTGTTGAAAACAGCACAGCCCTGGACAGCCTGTTCAAAATTGAAAGAGAGGGTGCTTCCTTGCTGGTTTGTGGTACCTGCCTGGAATTTTTCAAGTTAACCGACAAAAGACGCGCAGGTCAGACAACCAATATGCTGGACATCGTCAGCGGTATGAACCTGGCGGATAAAGTAATTACTTTGTAAATAAAACCCACAAACAACTTTAATATATAGTAAATCATTATGATTATGCATAAACCTGAACTCAGAGTCGGCCGGATTGATTATCTCAATATCTGGCCTGTTTTTGAAAGCATCAAGGATGACCCGATTACAGACGATATTGTTTTTGTTCCCGGGCATCCTTCAGTTCTTAACAAGGGCCTTGCTGAAGGCAGCCTGGATATCGCGCCCTCATCATCATTTGAGTATCTGGCTAATGCCGAAAAATACAGACTTATGCCCGATCTGAGTATCAGCGCTGAAACCGAAGTTCAAAGCGTTCTTTTCTGTCTGCCTTTCCCTTTTGACAAGCTGGAAAGATATGTTGCAGATGGAGGAAATATTCGCCTCAGCACTGCTTCTGCCGCTTCTGCAGCTCTCCTTAAAGTGCTCTGGCGGTTTTACTGGAAAATGCCGCCTGTAAACTGGTCCTGTGCAGGGCCGGGCCAGTCTCTGAACTCCGGAAAACCATTTCTGGAGATCGGGGATCACGCCCTGGACATTTATTTTTACCCGCCCTCTGGTCTTCACATAATAGATCTGGCCGCGGAATGGAAGAAATTCACCGGTCTTCCCTTTGTTTTTGCCTTGTGGATACTTAAGCGGGAAATAAGCCAGGACAAATACCAGATAATGAAAAAACTGGAACTATCCCTTGGCAGAGCAGTTCAGTCCCTTCCGGACAGGATTGATAATCTGGCTTATTTATATCCTGAAAAAAAATTCAGACCGGATAAGATTAAGACTTACTGGATGAAAATGAATTATGGCCTGGAGGCGGAACAACTGGCCGGACTGACCCTGTTCGGCAGATATTTATCCGAACTGCGGATGATTTCTGGAATGCCTGTTCTTGATTTTATATAACGCACTATATTTAACCGGGAGATTATTATGTGCCAAGGCAAAAAACCCGACTTATGGGAATTTCTGGACAATTTGAAAAAACCCATGCCCCTGACCAGAAAGGCAGGTCTGTACTTTCGAAATAACCTGTTTAAAATCACGAGGCTTAAGTCATGTTGCGGGAATCACGGAGAACCTGGCTGCTGAATATCAGATACTCCAGCCGGTTCAGCTGATAAATGACAGGAAATACATGCCGGGCCCGGTTTTATTGCCTTTAAGGCACAAAACCGGGCCGGAAAATTACTGGATATTATTTACGGCTTTGTTCAAACGGGAAATTTTTCTGGAAGCGGCGCGCCAGTGAATGACGTTCTTCTGGGCGGCTTTGTCAATAACAGAAGAAGCTGCCTGCAACGCTTGGGAAGCATTTTCAGCATCTTTCTGTTCAACAGCGACTCGCACTGCTTTAGTGGCATTTTTGAGGCGGGTTCTTACTGCCTTATTGCGTTCCCTGGCTTTCAGGCTCTGCCTGTGTCTTTTAAGAGCGGATTTGTGATTGGCCAAACTCAAAACCTCCTGGTTCTTTATTCTTTGCTATGATTTATAAATAATTGTTTACGAAAATCTGAATTCTTATGCGACTTCAGGCTGGTATGTCAAGTAAATTTTTTTGACTGTTTTACAAGCCTGTCCGCTTTAAACCTGCAGGGCTGAGAAATCAGCCAGGCTGCCCAGTTTTTTTGCCAGAATATTAAGCATGTTCAGCCGGTTCTGTCTAAGCTGCTGATTATCGCACATGACCATGACATTATCAAAAAAATCGTCCACAACCGGCCTTAAGTCGTGCAGGCGGTCAAACAGGGCATCAAACTCGCCCTGCTCCCATTGTTGTTCCCAGTCAGTCAGGACCTCTTCAATCTTCCGGGCCAGTCTGGTTTCATATTCATCCTGAAAAAGATCAGACTTGTATTCTTCCTGAAGTTCTACCCCTGAATCTTTTCCCTGCTTTTGAATAATGTTGTCTATTCTCTTAAAAGTAAGCACAGCAGCCTCAAAAGAAGGGTCCCGGCTGAATCTGACCAGAGCATCCAGCCTTTTTTTCGCCAGGAGTATATTTTCGCTTCCGGCCTGCAGCACCGCGTCCACAATTTTCCCGTCATATCCTTTACTTTGCCAGTAAGCCTTAAGTCTTGCGGAAATAAACTGGATCAGGCTTTCCCTGGCCGGATAAAGATCCTGCTTCCACTCGACATTGCAGTAAGCCCGGCTGCAAAAGGCGAATAGTTCGCGCAGATCAAGGTCAAGCTTGAACTCCTGTACTATCCTGATGATTGCAATTGCTTGCCTTCTTAAGGCGTAAGGATCAGCAGCCCCTGTAGGTATTTTTTTCAGCCCGAAACAGCCAACCAGATTGTCGGCTTTATCGGCAATGGAAACTATGGCTCCGGCAGTGGTTTCAGGTAAACCTGATTCAGGTCCATGCGGAAGATAATGTTCGTAAATCGCCCTGGATACGTTTTGGTCGTATCCGGCAAGACGGGCATAAATTCCCCCCATAATTCCCTGGAGATCGGCAAATTCTCCCACCATTTCCGAGACCAGATCGGTTTTGCATAAAAGAGCCGCCTGGATCACGGTTTCTTTGTCTTCCCTGCCAAGCTGATCACAAATATATCCGGCTATCTTCTTCAAACGTCTGGATTTATCCCCCATGGATCCAAGAGAGGCAAGAAAAACCACTCTTTCCAGCTTTTCCTGCCTGGCTTCAATGCTTTCAGCTCTGTCAGCGTTCCAGAAGAACATGGCGTCTTCCAGACGGGCTTTAAGCACTCTTTCCCAGCCTTTTCTGACCAGACCGATATCCTGAGGATCATTATTGATTACAGTCAGAAAATATGGAAGCAGATTGCTGTCCGGATCTGTCAGACCAAAGCTTTTTTGATGGGTCTCCATGCTTGTAAGCAATACTTCCTGGGGAAGTTCCAGATATTTCTGATCAAACTCTCCCAGAACAGGGTTGGGAAACTCCACAAGATTAGAGGTTTCCCGGACCAGATTTTCATTTTCCACTATTATTCCTTCCACTTCCCGGGCCAGAAAGGCGGCCCTCGATCTGATCATCTCCATTCTTTTCTCAGGATTTAATACAACCCTGCCTTTTTTTTCAACTGTCTGAAAATAATCTGAAGCACTGGACAATTCAAAGGGGCCGGCTCCCAGTACTCTATGCCCGTAAGTCAACACTCCGGATGAAACATCCGACACAGTAAAAGGTATTGTCTGTTTATCCAGCATGGCCAGAAGCCAGCGCACGGGCCTTCCAAAAGCAAATTTGTCCGCCCAGCGCATTTTTTTAGGAAAATTAAAATTATTGACCAGTTGCCGGCAGATTTCAGGCAAAACATCAATTGCGTCTTTTCCGCCAAATGTTTTGTTTACTGCCAGATATTCGCCTTTGTCTGTCTGGTGTCTGAAAAGATCATCTGCTTCTACCTTTTGGGATCTGGCAAACCCCAGACCGGCTTTGGTAAGATTATTATCCTGATCAAAAGCAATGGAGGCCGGGGGCCCGGTTACCAGTTCCTGCTTTGACTGCTGAACATGGGCCATGCCGGAGACATAAGCGCATAGTCTTCTGGGAGTTGCATAAACCTCTACAGATTTATATTCTATCATGCTCTGCTGTATATAAGCCTCAGAATTTACTTTTAATTCTTGGGAAAGGGTCGTCAAAAAACGGGCCGGCATTTCTTCAAAACCAATTTCCAGTACAAAATCAGGCATTCTTTCTTATCCTTGGCGCGCCGGTAATGTCCGGCGGTTAAAATTACCTTGAATCAACACTTTTCCCGGCAAGCATGGGGTAACCCATTTCTTTCCTGTGTTCACTGTAAAGGAAAGCCACCCTGGAAGCCAGATTTCTGACTCTGGCTATATATCCAGTCCTTTCGGTTATGGAAATGGCTCCCCTGGCTTCCAGAAGATTAAAGGCATGGGAGCATTTAAGGCAATAATCATATGCCGGCCAGGCCAGATTCTGAGCACAGAGATTAAGACTCTCAGTTTCACATTTTTCAAAAAAATCAAGCAGCATCTGAGAATTGCTCATTTCAAAATTGTATCTGGAGTGTTCCACCTCTGCCTGGTGATGAACCTGTCCATAGGTGACATCAGGACTCCATTGCAGATCATATACTGATTCTTTTTCCTGCAGATACATGGATATTCTTTCCAGACCATAAGTAATTTCAACACTTACAGGCTCAAGATCAATACCGCCTACCTGCTGAAAATACGTAAACTGGGTTATTTCCATGCCGTTCAGCCATACTTCCCAGCCAAGTCCCCAGGCCCCAAGAGTGGGAGATTCCCAGTCATCCTCTACAAACCGGATATCGTGCTTGCGGGGATCTATTCCCAGAACCTCAAGACTTTGCAGATACAAATCCTGGATGTCCGCGGGCGCGGGCTTGAGAATAGCCTGAAACTGGTAATAATGCTGAAGCCGGTTGGGATTTTCACCGTATCTGCCGTCGGTTGGTCTTCTTGAAGGCTCCACATAAGCGGCTTTCCAGGGCTCAGGACCGATAACCCTGAGAAAAGTTGCCGGATTGAATGTTCCCGCCCCCACCTCAATATCATAAGGCTGTTGCAGGACACAGCCCTGAATGGTCCAAAATTTTTGAAGATTAATGATAACATCTTGAAATAACATTTCAAACTCCATTAGTAATTACTTTGAATGGGGAATTTAGCAGCTTGTTAAAAAAGTCCTTATTCAACAGCCAGTTAGCCAGGGCTGACAACTTGTGACAGTCAGCCTTCAATTATATGACTCATCCTCCAGATGATATTGCACAAAGGACTCCACTACCTGAAAACAATCCTGGAGGATAATAGACTGAGGAGCCCATTCCAGCCACTGGTTCGGATGGGAACTGTTCAAATTATTTAGAAACAGCAGAGAATCCCTCTGCGTTCCAAGAGCCAGATCATCATTTCGTCTGCACTTGGCGCAGGTGATCTTGCCTTCAGTGAACAGGAATCCCGGCCGTATAATATCTTGTAAAGCTCTGTGACATCTGCAGCAGTTGTTTAGAGCAGGCTGAAAACCATGACTGAAAACTGCTCTGGCCCTGAACAGAAGCGGAAAAAAAGACGGCACACGAAAGTTGTTTTCCATGGTTTCAAGGTAATCCAGCATAAGAGAATAAATGCCTGATGAATTATCTCCTTCAGGACATAATTTCTGGGCGAACCTGAGGCTGTTGACTGCCATGCCCAGTCTTGAGGAATCGCCTTTAAGTGATGGATACCCGCGGATTAAACTTCCTTCCTCAAGAACAAGATATCTGTTTCTTCTGTCCGAACTGACCTTGAACAACACCAGGTTCAAGGCATCAAGACATCCGCTGAATCTTTTTCTGCTCTTGCATCCTCCAAAAGCGAATCCGGTAAGTATACCTTTTGACGGAGAAAGAAAACGCACCCACAGATCATATTCTTTAAAACGACCTGTGCGGATAACAAGAACTTTTTCTGAAAAGTACATGAATCAGGAAGACTGGGGATTGGAAGAGGAAAATTCCAGGGTTTTGACTTCACCGGAAGAGGCTTCAAAAAGATAAGGCTCGCCGTTGAGATATACATCTACTCCACCGGCGTTGCCCAGGATAATCCGTGCTGAATTTTCAAACTCCAGGGTGATGTTTTCTCCGGAGCGCAGATAAACCTCCCGTCTGGAATCATCAACCCCTGCCACAAGCCAGCAATCTTCTCTGGCCCGGATAACCAGGATTGAATTTTCAATCCCGGTGCGGTCATCATTTTCAGCCTGGTTCTGTTCTTCAGACTCAGAAAGCGCGGGTTCTTCCTGGTTAATCTGTGCTTCTCTTTCTAAAAAATCCTCCACAATCAACTCGTCGGTTTTACTGCTGGCCGGTAACTCTGAAACAGATTCAGGGTCTTGCGCCTGATCTTCAGTTCTTTCCGGCGCAGGCCCGGTTTCCTGTTGAAGTTCCGGGGACACGCCTTGTTCGGGATACATATCATCAGGAGTTGTTTCCGGCCCCTCTGTTTCAGGAAGTGGCGGTTCACTCTCCTGTTCAGCAGTATCAGAATCCGGCTGGGAAATTACAGGAGACTGTTGTTCTTCTGGAACTTCAGAATTATAGGAAAGATACAAATACCATCCTGCTGAAAGAACCAGAGCCAGAATCAGGATAAAAGCCAGAGCTTTCAACAGGACTGACATACAGGAGCGCTGTCCGGTATGTCTTAAAGAAAGAGGAAGTTCGTCAGGATTTATTTTCCCGAACTGGTCCTCTTCACGGTAGATATTAGAAAAATCCTCAACGAATTTATCCCCGTCCAGTCCCAGATAATTGGCATATAACCGCACAAAACCCCGGGCATAAACCGGGTGGGGCATACGTTCAGCTTTACCCTGTTCCAGCGATTCCAGAAAATCAATTCCAATACGGGTATCTTCGTGGACCTTTTCAAGGCTGATTTCCTGAAGCTCCCTGGCGGTTTTTAATTCTTCTCCGATATTCAAGAGTTCCATGCTATCTCCCAGCGTCAATTATGACATATATCCAGGTTACAACCGGATATCAATGACTGCTTCTTCTCTCAATCCCTGGATATAATCATCAAATCTTTGATTCAGCTTTGTTTCAAAAATTTTTTCTCTGATCTGATCTTTTACCGCGGATAACGGCTTTACCGTATCAGACTGACTCTCCAGAAGTTTGATTATAGCTCCCGTATCTCTGACCTGAAAAGCCCGGCTCAATTGGCCCGGCTCCAGACTTTCAACAGCTTCCTGCCATTGCGGTGCGAGTTTTTTCCATTCCACCTTTCCCAGATCCCCTCCCTGCTGCGCGTTCGGTCCCTGAGAAAACTGGACAGCTGCCTCATCGAATTCGATGTCGCCCCTGGATATCTTTTCCCTTAGCTCTCTGGCCTGTTCAATCTCAGGGACCAGAATAACCTTGAGATGTACTTTACTGCCCTGTTTATAGGCTGAACTATTATCCTTATAATAGTTTTCAATATCTTCATCCGTTACCAGAACCTTTCTGCGGACCATCATATTCAGGACACTTTGACGGGTTATAGAGTCGCGGATCTGCTGCCGGTAGGCTTCCATGGTCAAATCCTGGCTTTGAAGATGATCTTCAAATTCTTCCGGACTCATATCGTTTTCAGAACGAATACGTTCAATATGGCTGTCAATCTCCTTTTCAGTGACTTCAATGCCGTATTTATCAGCTTCCTGTCTTAAAAGGATATCATTGATCATCTGGTCCAGGACCTGCTTCTGGGTCTGCTTAAGCTGTTCCTCTGGCAGATCATCAATATCCACATCTTCCTCTTCAAACATACCCAGCAGATGCTTCATCCTTGACTGCAACTCATACAGAGTAATACTCTCTCCATCCACCAGGGCAACAATTTTATTGACCATTGCCCAGGAAGGCAAGGAAGAAGAACACAAAAACATTATCATCAAAACAAAAATAAACTTTCTCATATTTTTAAATCTCAGCAAAATTAATTTTCATAAGTTTTTAAATTTTCGTATCTATTCACCTTATATTATGATCAGCCACTGAATCTAAGGCCAGTCCCTAGTTCATGTTTAGCCATTGATGCGATGTTTGACCGTCGCAGGTTCCGTTCAGACAAACCATACACATTAAAAACTGCCGATATTTTTCCAAAATATGTAAGATTTCCAATCCAGTATAACATGTCCGGTTAATGGTTTGTCTTACGGAGCCGCGACAGGGAGTTCGTATCAACAGAAACATGAACTAGGGACTGGCCGCTGTCTATGGTGAATAGTTAC
>JAWOGL010000152.1:0-5720 GCA_046496945.1 Desulfonatronovibrio sp. | reverse complement strand
CTCCAGGGGAGGTGACCATTTCCTTGAGTTGGGTGATATGTGTTGTGTCCTGTTGGAGGCTCATCTGCGAGGAACCGGCAAAAAGTTCCTTTACCATTTCCGCCACCTCTTTGCGTTCCAGCCCCAGCAGAACCCCGGCATCAATCATGCTCTCCATAAAATAATACACATAAGCAGGTCCGGAACCAATAAGAGCTGTGAAAGCGTCAAATGACTTTTCCGGCAGTACAAAGGTCCGGCCCAGTTTTGTAAAGATTTCAATGATGAATCTTTTTTGGTCCGCACTGACCAATTCATTATCAAAGCATACTGCAAAAACACCTCTACCAATGAGGGCAGGGGTGTTGGGCATTACTCTGACTACTGGAATTTGATTTCCCGACCAGGCAGAAAGCTTGCAGATGGGGATACCTGCGGCAATTGATATCAGGCATTTTGAGCTATTTAAAGCAGGTTTTGTCTGTTCTATAATGGATTCCAGTATAGCCGGTTTTACCGCATAGAATACATAATCACATGCTTGTGCAACTTTCAGAGGGTTTGAAAGCGGGATGATCCCATGCTCACGGGAGAGTTTTTCAATCTTATCCTGATCAGGATCACAGGCGTACATCTTAATATTTTTTGCCGGGGCCAGGCCGGCGATCATGGCACCACCCATATTGCCCGCCCCGATAAAACCAATTTTTATGGTCATTAGCCCACAATCTCCAGCTGGTTGAAAAAATAGCTGATTTCCGCCTGCGCCGTGTCAGGGGCATCTGAGCCATGGACTGAATTTTTTTCAATATCCAGGGCAAAGGCTTTGCGGATAGTCCCTTCCTGTGCGTTGGCCGGATTGGTGGCGCCCATGAGTTCTCTGTATCTGTCGATGGCGTTTTCACCTTCCAGCACGCTGACCACTACCGGGCCTGAACACATAAAATCAGTCAGGCTTCCAAAAAATGGTTTGTCTTGATGCACAGCATAAAAACCTTCAGCCTGTGCCTTGGTCAGCTGGATCATTTTCAGGGCCACGATTTTCAGACCGGCATCCTGAATCATTTTCAGGATGGCTCCCTGGTGGTTTCTTTGCGTGGCATCGGGCTTGATAATGGATAAAGTTCTTGGTGTCATTCTTACTCCTGAGGTGTCCCGGGCGATGAAATAATTCAAGCCGGGAAGTTATTGGTTTATTAAGGCAGAGATTCTTGTTTTTTTCGGGCAGCTGTTTTGTAGCGCATGGTAGATACCAGTTCAGATATATTTATCACTTCCACATTTTCGCTTTTCAAACGGCCCCACTCCCTGAGGGCCGACAATGTCTCCGGGTATGGATGACCAATGGCTATAGCCAGTCCGTGCTTGATGGCAATGTTTTCAGCCTTGCTCAGTTGGAAAAGAATGGCTTTTTTATCCTGAACATTATCCAGGAATATGTGTCTTTTGAGAAAATCCAGTTTTCTTTGCCTGGCCATATCCTCGGCCACGCTTTCAGGGGTGGTTAAACTGTCCAGAAAAAAAAGATCGTATTTTTTCAGTTCATCAAATACCACTCCTATTCTTTCAGCGTCCTGGGTAAATCTGGAGCCCATATGATTGTTGACCCCAATGGCTCCGGGAACCTGCCGCAGGTTGTCAGTAACCCGTTTTTTGATTTCATCACCGTCCATATTTACAAACAGCGCCCCTTTTCCCGGGCTGACCCCTCTGGAGAAGCTGTTGGGTTCCATGGGAAGATGGAGCAGAATTTCAATCTGTTTTTCTTCAGCGAAGCTTACAACTTCTGCTGTATGAGGCAGATAGGGGAGAATGGAAAAAATAACCGGGAAATCGAGGCGGCTGAGATTTTCAGCATATTCCAGGGTTTCTCCCAGATCATCAATAACAACAACTATCCTGCCTGTGCCGGGCAAAGGCTGTTGAAGGAGTTTTTTGAGGTTGATTGTATGGGTGATCTGTCCATTGATTTTTAAGGCCCATTTGTTCCGGTGCTGCAGCGGAGTCAGTGAAGAATTGGACAGAAAACGTTCCAGGGTCCGGCCGAGTTTGCTGATGAATTCATCCCTTTCATTCTGGGTGTATATGACAATCTCCTGGAAATGATAAGGAGTGCCGTAAAAAAACCTTGTTTCAATGTTTTTATGCTGCATTCTGTCTTCATCATGTCCCATCAGAGACAGAGTCTGCAGAATTGCCATGTCAGCCTCCCAGACTCTGAGATCAAAGTCGGAACCCACTTTTTCTTCATACACAAAAGGCTTGGATTTTTTCTTCACCGCCGGAGCGGGAGCTTTTTCCCCGGACGCAGATTGTGATTCTGCTGAAGATATATATGTTGTCTGATCATTGCGCGCAGTGACACGAGTGTCTTTGTGCGGAAGAAGCAAAATGGCTGCCAGGCCTGCAAAAGTGATGGTGAATGCAGATACCCACAGTAACAGGCGGACCCCGAAAATGGGGGCCCGCTTTCTAGAACCTTTTTTCTTTTTGGTGGACTTTTTTCCAGCAGAAGCCATGGCTGTTATCGTCAGTTGTTAAGTTCTTTAATCCTGGGCATTGATCTGAGTATTTCCAGAGCCAGACGCAGTTGATTGTCCTGGGACAGCAATTCCTTTACTTCCTTGCTTACTTCGGGATCATCATCTTCATGCGGTTCCAGGCTTTGCAGATGCATTTCCAGGCCCGATTCCCTGAGAACCGGCTGTGAGGATTCATCATCAGAGGCAACGTTCTTTCGGAAAGGTATTTTCAGGTCAGGGGCAATGCCTTCAGCCTGGATGGCGCGTCCATCCGGGGTATAATATAAAGCAATGGTCAATTTGATGGCTGAACCGTCGGACAGGGGAATAATGCTTTGTACAGAACCTTTGCCAAAGGTGTCTTCGCCGATGATAAGGGCTCTGTCCCGGTCCTGCAGGGCGCCGGCAACAATTTCCGAGGCGGAAGCAGAACCGGCGTTGATGAGAACAATCATGGGGTTGTCCGCGTATTCAGTTTTTCCCGAGGCCTTGTAGTCCTTGCGCTGGTTTTCATCCCTGCCCTGAGTATATACGACAAGCCCTCCGTCCAGAAAAATATCGGATACCGAGACTGCCTGATCCAGGAGGCCTCCGGGATTGTTCCGAAGATCCAGAATTATTCCCTCTAAATCCTGGTCTTCTTGATAGTTCTGGATTTCCTCGAGCAGTTCATCCGTGGTGTTGCCTTTGAAATCAGTAATTCTAAGCTGCACGTATCCGGGCTCAAGTTCCTGCATCCTGACTGAATGAACAGGAATGGTGTCCCTGACTATCTCCACTTTTTTGGGCTTGTTTTCATCCGCGGACAAAATGGTCAATTCCACTGGTTCGCCCTTGGGCCCCCGAATCATGCGCACCGCTTCAGTAAGGCTCATGCTCTGGGTTGATTTGGAGTTTACTTCCAGAATCATGTCGCCTGTCTGCAGGCCTGCTTTATCCGCCGGGGTATCTTCAATGGGTGAGATAACCACCAGCCGGTTGTCCCGCATCCCTATCTGAATGCCTATTCCTCCGAATTCACCGGAGAATTCCTCCTGCATCATTTTCAGGTCTTCCAGAGAAACATAAGATGAATGAGGATCAAGCTTCTGCAGCATTCCTTCAATGGCGGCCTGCATAAGTTCTTCCCGGTCTTTATCCTGTACATAATTATCTTCCACCAGGTGCAGGACCTGACTGAACTTTTTAAGGCTTTCATACTGGTCTTCCCGGGCCTGGCCGGTCCAGGGAGAGACCATCAATATGAAAAGGATCAAAATAATTCCAATTAGATGATTTATTCGCATTATTTCCTCCAGCTTTTCGGGATCTTTGATTTTGATTGACATGGTCGGGTTTTTATCAGACGAATAAGGTATTAAAGCAGGTTATCCGCTCATAAATATTCTATAATTTCTTCAGCCACGGAACAGGATTAATGGCTTTTTGCTTAAAACGCAATTCAAAATAAATTCCATATGCCTCAATCCGGGGGTAAAATCCTGCCCGTCCAACGACTTCCCCTTTTTCCACTTCCTGGCCGATTTTCTGATCACTTTCCGAGAGATAAGCATAAAGACTGTAATAATTTTCCCCGTGAAAAAGAATAACCACTCTGCCGAATCCTCGCAAGGTGTCATTATGGACCACCTTGCCCCAGGAAACGGCCTGGACCGGAGAGTTTTCTTCCAAAGAGATGCTGAGACCGTTTTGCGGCGGATCCCCTGATGGATTGTAGGAGGAAATCAGCTTTCCCCTGGCCGGCCAGATTAAATGACCTTTAAGGGCTTCGAACTTTCTGCTCGTGGCCAGATTCATCTGATAATTAAGAGAGTCAATAACGTCAATGATCTCGCTGATCATCTGTTCTCCGGCAAGCCTTTTTGCCCTTATTTCCTGTAATTCTTTGAGAAATTTCAGTTTTTCATCAAGAAGTCTGTTTTTGGTTTCATTTACCTGGCTGAGAGTTTCCCGGAACTCATCTTTCATTATCTGGAGTCTTACCAGTTTGGTGGCCATTTCACTGGACTGGGCCTGAAGCAGGGAGTAGCGTTCTTCAGCCTCCTGGTAGATTGCTCTGAGCCAGGTCATTTTCCGGTCCAGTTCAGACCACCTGGTTATCTCTGCCAGGCCTTTACCCTGACTTTCCAGGAAAATAGGCCAGATATTTTCCAATAGTTCTGCCAGGCTTTTCCGGGTCGCTGATTTTTCCCGGCCCAGTTTTTCATACTCTGCAGCGGCTTCCGCCTCCCTGGCAACCAGAGAAGCCAGTTCTTTTTCCTGAGAAGCAAGTCTGCTGGAAATCTCATCCAGTCTGTCTTCAGCCTGAGCCAGCCTGGAATATGTTTCCCGTTCTTTTTTGGAAAGCCGCTCAATAGCTTTCTGATGCCTGGTCAGCTGTTCCTGTCTGGTTTTGATTTCTGACTGCAGTTCTTCTGCCGGTACCGCGCCTGCTGGATTGCGGCTCAATAGAATCATCAGAATCAGTATAAGCGGGATAAAAAAGTGATTTGATTTGATTGCTGGCATGTTTAAAATTGCGGTTCAGAGCTTTGGGGTTGAGCGGTTAGAATCTGATTCCTGTTGCAGGGATACGCGACTTTTCTGTCAGTCCAGGTAGATGTTCAACGGACACTGTCTGCATTGCCCGGCTTTTTTTTTGCACCATTTCTTTCCAGTCCGGACCAGCAGGGCATGGTACTCATTGTAAAGATCCTGATCTTCAGGAAGGCAGGACATGAAAAGGTCTCTTAATTCATGATAATCAATGTCTTCATGAACCAGGCTATGTCGATTGAAAATTCTTCTTGTATAGGCGTCCACCACAAAACTGGGCTTGTTCAGAGCGTACAGGATGATGCTGTCTGCTGTTTCCGGACCGATGCCGTTTATATCTAAAAGTTTTGTCCGCAGTTCATCAACTTCTCTATTTTTCAGGGCATCAAAGTTCAAACCGCATTCATTATTAAGAAAATGCAGAAAATTTTTCAGACGCCTGGCCTTGATTCTGAAGTACCCTGCGGGTTTGATTATCTGGGCCAGTTCTTCTTCGCTTAAAAAAAGCATTTTACGGGGGTCCAGAAGATCTTTTTCCTTAAGATTGTGAATAGCTTTATGTACATTATTCCAATTGGTATTCTGCGTTAAAATAGCACCCAGGGCCACTTCAAAAGGGGTTTCCGCGGGCCACCAGTTGCTGGGACCAAGATGAGCGCTTAGGGTGGTAAAATAGCTCAGAAG
>JAWOGL010000147.1:0-4550 GCA_046496945.1 Desulfonatronovibrio sp. | reverse complement strand
CCCGGGGAGCCACTACATGGGTTTCTGCCCCTGCTTCGCGCAGCCTGTAATAGGGATAGATAAATTCATAGTCATTATACATCTGTTCCACAAATACCATCGCCTTTTTGCCTTGCAGTTCCATACATACACTCCTTGCTTGATCTGGGTTTTATCCGGAAAGAAAGAATGCCCGGATGTAAACTAGATTAAAAAGTAATGGTCAAATAAAATCTTGGCAAGGGTCTGTTCTGCGATTCGTGAAGAAGAGTATATCAAACTTGGGTTGCCGGGCGGTGTTATTGAATGAAAGCGGTATCAAAAAGTCTTGAACCGCAGCAGGCTTCCGGGAAAATAATTGACGATCGGGTCTTTAGATAATAATGCCTGGATTAGAGAACTTGTTATTTCAGGAAAACTTTTTTTCTTTTTTTAATCAAAAACTGGAACATTTCTTTTATGTTAATATCGATTGCACGCTCGTTTTTGCTGATGAGCTTTGTGTTTTTATATATGGGAATTGCAGCCAAAAACGCTGCAGCAGAAGAACTGTCGGTGCGGGAAACCTGCCGGGCTGTTTCCTCAAAGCTGGCCAGCGTGAGTTTTAAGGGCTGCGTGAATGCAAAACTAATCGATCCCAAAAGTTATTCACATAACCGGGTTCCTTTGCTGGCCAAAGAATATCCGCCCCTGGAATCCAGACAGCCTCAAAGTCGGGTTCTGGTGGTGGGCGGCACCCATGGCGATGAATATTCCTCAGTGAGTATAGTTTTTAAATGGATGGAAATTCTGGATATCCATCATTCAGGCCTGTTTCACTGGATATTTGTTCCGGTTCTTAATCCGGACGGCCTCTTGCTGGATAATTCAACCCGGACCAATGCCCGGGGGATTGACATCAACCGGAATTTTCCCGGCCCCATGTGGAGGGAGGTGGGATACAAAAGGTGGCAGGAGTATACCCGGGAGAATCCTCGCTATTATCCCGGACCCAGGGCCATGAGTGAACCGGAAACGATTTTTCTGGTAGAGCTCATCAGAAGCTTTAAGCCCGACGCGATCATTTCAATCCACGCCCCTCTGGCTCTGGTGGATTTTGATGGGCCAGGCCCCCCGCCCACGGCCCTGGGCAGCCTGGGGTTAAGGCGGCTGGGCAATTTTCCCGGAACTCTGGGTAATTTTGCAGGCGTTCAAAACGGTATACCAGTGGTGACCCTGGAACTGGCTTCGTCCGGAACAATGCCTTCATCAGATGAGATATCATCTCTGTGGATGGATATGGTCCGGTGGCTCATAAACAATACTCCCGCGGAAAAGGATGTTAACCAGTTGCAGGCTGTAAATGAATTTGAGCTTCGAAAGGAATTTTTCGGCAAGTAATCCGTCATTACAGGAAAACAGTTTTTCAGGAGGACATTATGGATACTGAAGGTTTCAGGCAATGGGTATGCAAGGCCATAGAAATGGAAGAGAAAGGCAGGAAATTTTACGAGCAAGCTTTGGCTGATTGCAGTGAAGGTCCCGGCAGAGAAGTATTTACCATGCTAAGAGATGATGAAGTAATGCATATTGAAAGGATAAGGGAGATTGAAAAGGCCCTGGATAAAGGAGATGGAGTGGAAGCTGCCTGTACCCTGGACGAGGAGCAGCAGGACCCCAGAGGTATTTTCCGGGAGATCGCCGCCAGGGCGGAAGTTCATAAAGCCTGTCCATCAACCGTCAAGGCTCTGGAAACCGGAAAAGAATTTGAGCTGGCCCTGGTTGCCTTTTATGAAGATGCTCTGGAAAAGGCCCGCAGTGATCTGGAAAAAAAGTTTTTGAAACATATGGTGGCTGAAGAAAAAGGCCATTTTGTACTGCTGGAAGACCTGAATTTTTATTACCAGGATCCTGAAGGATGGGCCATGGAGCAGGACAAGGCCGGACTGGACGGAGCATAAAAACTGGAGAAGCTTATGCGCAAAGAGCTTAATATTTTGATTGGAGGAGCGGCCGGACAGGGTCTGGTTACAGTGGGGGAGCTTCTGACCAAGGCTCTTGTCCGCTCCGGTTACCATGTTCACGTCACTCAGAGCTACATGTCCAGAATCCGGGGAGGACATAATACTTACTGCGTCCGGGCAGGAGTGGACGAGGTTCAGGGTCCCCAGGGCCTGATTGATATCCTGGTAGCCTTGAACCGGGAAACCATAGAGCTCCATGAGTCCCGGTTAAATAAAAATGGTCTTATTCTAAAGGATAAGGATGTTGAACTGCAAAGCGATAGTTATGTGGAAATCCCCTTTAAGGATCTGGCCCCCAGCGCCCTTTTTGAAAATGTGGTCGGTCTGGGGTTTTTAAGCGCGGTCATCGGTCTGGACAAGTCAATGCCCGCGGGTTGTATAAAAAGCATTTTCAGCAAGAAAAAACCAGAGATTGTAGAGCAGAATCTTGAGGTCCTGGATTCTGCTTATTCTTTTGCGGGCGAAAAAAAGATTCACGGTTTTGAGCTTGACTCCCCCCGGCAGGAGCCCGGCCTCATGCTTACGGGCAATGACGCAGTGGTTCTGGGAGCCATGGCAGCAGGAGTCAGTTTCTGTTCTTATTATCCCATGACCCCGGCCACCAGCATTCCCATGACCCTGAATGCCAGGGGAAAGGGGCTTAATATCGTGGTGGAGCAGGCTGAAGATGAGATAGCGGCTATTAACATGGCTGTGGGTGCTTCCTATGCCGGAGCAAAATCCATGGTTGCCACCTCAGGGGGCGGCTTTGCCCTGATGTGCGAGGGGGTGAGTCTGGCCGGAATGACCGAGACCCCCATTGTTATTGTAGTTGGACAGCGGCCCGGACCTGCAACCGGATTGCCCACCAGGACTGAACAGGGTGATCTTAACCTGGTTCTTTACTCCGGTCACGGCGAGTTTCCCCGGGCGGTTTTTGCGCCGGGCAATCCAGAGCAGTGTTTTTATCAGACTATAAAGGCCTTTGATCTGGCTGAAAAATCCCAGGGACCGGTGTTTATTCTTACGGATCAGTACCTGGCGGATTCTTATCGCAGGGTAGCCAGGTTTGATTTGTCAAAAACCCCGGAAACGGACGTTCCTTCGGATTCATACCCTGATCCGGAAAAGTATGAAAGGTACGCCCTTACCCCCAGCGGGGTTTCACCCCGGCTGGTTCCAACTCTGGGGCCTTATCTGGTGGTTGTGGACAGTGATGAACATTATCCTGACGGGCATATTACCGAGGACCTCAGCGTTAGAGTCCAGATGACGGATAAAAGACTGCAAAAAGAGAAAATATTAATAGAGGAAATTATACCTCCGGATTATTTCGGGCCTGATAAACCGGAAAAGCTTATTGTATGCTGGGGGTCTACTCTGGGGCCGGCCCTTGAAGCCATGCACAATGCCGGCGGGGATAAAACCGGAGTGCTGCATTTCTCTCAGCTCTGGCCTCTGGAAAAAGAACATTTTGAAAAGTATTTCAAGGTTGCTTCAGAGGTGTTTTTTGTGGAATCCAACGCCACTGCTCAACTGGCCAGGCTGATGGAAAGTGAGGTAAAGCCCGGGTCAAGCCGGTATATCCTGAGATATGACGGCCTGCCCATGGATGCGGAATATATTGTGAGCAGACTAACTCAAGGCTGAGATTTTCAGGTCCGGCCAAACACAAATATTTTGTTCTCAAGCAAAACAAATGGAGTCATTAATATGGTTTCAGTAGATGATTACGGTGATTTCGAGACTGCCTGGTGTCCCGGATGCGGCAACCATTCAATTTTAAAGGCAGTAAAGCAGGCTCTGGTTTCAATGGATCTTAAGCCTCATGAATCCATTTTTGTTTCAGGAATAGGTCAGGCAGCAAAATCACCTCACTATTTAAAGACAAATGTCTTTAACGGACTGCATGGCCGGGCCCTGGCCGCAGCCAGCGGTATAAGGCTTGCCAATCCCCGGGCTAATATAATCGTCCAGAGCGGGGACGGGTGCAATTACGGGGAAGGGGGAAACCATTTTCTTGCGGCCATCCGCAGAAATATCAATCTTACACTTCTGGTTCACGACAATCAGATTTACGGCCTGACCAAGGGGCAGTCCAGTCCCACCACCACTCAGGGACATGCGACCAAAGCCCAGCCCCGCGGCAACCCTTCCAGGCCTTTTAACCCCATTGCCGTTGCCGTATCCATGAAAGCCAATTTTGTGGCCAGGGGTTTTTCCGGCATGATTGATCATCTTTCAGAGCTGATTGCCGGGGCTGTTCAGCATCCCGGCTTCAGCCTCGTGGATATACTGCAGCCTTGTGTGACCTTTAACAAGGTTAATACCTTTGCCTGGTACAAGGAACGTTGTTATGAACCCCGGGATCATGATCCCGGGGACTGGAAAAAGGCCATGGTCCTGGCTGCGGAGTGGGGAAAAAAAATACCGGTGGGCATCATTTATCAGGCTGACAACCCTTCATTTGAAGAAAAGCTTCCTCATCCCACTGGAGACCTTCTGTACCATAATAAAGTGGATCAGGCTGAACTGACCAGTGTCATGGAGTCCTATGCCTGAGCAGACCATTGATGGAGGCGCAGGCCT
>JAWOGL010000202.1:0-7240 GCA_046496945.1 Desulfonatronovibrio sp. | reverse complement strand
CCCCATAATGGTTCCGGAAGTTGTGCTGGGGGTTTCCCTTCTGCTGTTCATGCGCTGGCTTCAGCAGCCCAAGAGTTTTGTCATGCTTATGCTGGGTCACGTCATGCTCACTCTGCCCTATGTCCTGCTCATAGTGCAGGCCCGCATGGTCAGCATCAATAATATGTATGAAGAAGCAGCCAAATCTCTGGGAGCCAATCCTTTTCAGGCCTTCAAGGAAGTGACCCTGCCCCTGCTTTTGCCTGCTATTCTGGCGGGAATGCTTTTTGCCTTTACCATTTCCTTTGACAACATCACCGCCACTCTGTTCTGGTCTACTGCAGAACATCAGACCGTGCCGGTTCGCATTTTCGGCATGCTCAGGCATTCCATCAGCCCGGAGATCAACGCCCTGGGAACGGTAATGATCTTTTTCACAGTCATGCTGCCTCTGACAGCGGCTTTTTTAATCAGATATTTCGGAAGAAAAAGAATTTAGGTCAGGGATTATTTACCATCAAGTAAACTTCAACATACCAGGAGAAAGTCATGAAAAAACAACTTGAGGATGTACGCAGTGAGTACCGGAAAGGAAATCTGAGCCGCAGGGATTTTGTAAAGTATCTGGGCGTGGCCGGAGTTGCCGCCGGACTTGTAGGCGGCCCTTTCAGCCTCGTAAGCAAGGCTCTGGCCGCGGACACCATCCGTTTCGACGGCTGGGGCGGGTCCACTTCCAAGGCTTTCAGAGAATACGCATTTGAGCCGTTTACCAAAGCTACCGGAATAAAAGTAATCGATGGTGAATTTGGAGACATGGACTCCTATCTGACCAGGGTCATTGCTTCTTTTCCTCCCGGAGGAGAATACAACCTGGCCCATTTAAGCGGAGTGTTTGACTATGCCAGATATGTAGGACTTGGTTTCAACACCGCTCTTGATGAAAGCAAAATCAAGAACCTGGATCTGGTCATGCAGGCCATGATCGAACCATACCGCAAGATCACACCTGACGCCCTTTCAGCCGTGCCTTACAGTCTGGGGCAGACAGGAATAGCATACAACACCAAGCACATCTCCAAAGAAAAAGCAGAAAAACTCGGAGCATCACTGCTCTGGGACAAATCTGTCCAGGGTAATCTGGGCAGCTGGGGCGACTGGCGGACCAATATCTGGTACGCGGCCCTGCATACCGATCAAAACCCCAATGATATCCAGGACCTGGATGCCGTCTGGGCTGCCCTGCAGGCACAGGTTCCCATGGTTAAAAAGTACTGGTCTTCAGGCGCTGAACTCATGAGTCTGCTGGCCAATGAAGAAATTTACGCCACTGTGGCCTGGTCAGGCAGAGTAGTACAGCTTCAGGAACAGGGATACCCCATTGCTTATCTGTCCCCCTACAATTGCTATTCCTGGCAGGAATGTATTTTTGTCATGAAAGGCACTGACCTTGACGTGGCTCATCAGCTTCTGGACTTCATGCTGGAGCCTGAAGCCGCCATTGCAGTGAGTGAAGGCATGGGATATCCGCCCAGTCTTGATCCAACCAAGGTAGAGCTCAGCGAAACAATCAAAAAGCTGCCCGCCTTTGATCCTACCGGCAAACTGGACGGTTACCTCTTTCCTGACCCGGGTTACTGGAACGACCGCCAGGTGGAATGGGCTGAAAAATGGGACAGGATCAAATCTACCAGCTAATTTGTCTCTCTTAAAATAAACCAGCCTCCCGGCGAAATTCATCGCCGGGAGGAATTTTACCAGGAGTACTTCTCAAAGTGGAAAGTTCACAAGAAAACATGGTTGTTCAGCTCAAGGGCATCGTTAAAAAATTCGGTAAACTTGAAGCCGTGAAAAAAATTGATCTCAACGTGGAACAGGGATCACTGGTGACCCTCCTGGGTCCGTCAGGCTGCGGAAAGACCACGATTCTGCGCATGATCGCCGGACTCGAACACCCTACTCAAGGTGACATATACATCAACGGGAAACTGGTAAACGACATCCCCATTCACAAGCGCAATCTGGGCATGATCTTTCAGAATTACGCCCTTTTTCCTCACAAAAGTATTTTTGACAATGTTGCCTTTGGGCTCAAATATCGTGATGTTTCCAAGACGGATATGAAGGAAAAGGTAAGAAAAGCCCTGGAAATGGTCCGTCTTCCTGATGTCGGGGACCGCTATCCAGCCCAGCTGTCCGGCGGACAGCAGCAGCGCATAGCCCTGGCCCGTGCTATCGTTATAGAACCGGACGTTTTGCTCATGGACGAACCCCTGTCCGCCCTGGATGAAAATCTCAGGGAAGACATGCGCAGGGAGATTGACAACCTGCAGCAGATGCTGGGAGTAACCACCATATTTGTCACCCATGACCAGCGTGAAGCTCTGAGCATGTCTGACAAGATCGTGGTAATGAAAGACGGAGTCCTGCAGCAGGAAGGCCCGCCTGAAGATGTGTACAATATTCCATCCAACCGTTTTGTGGCCGACTTTCTGGGTTCCTCAAACTTTTTTGACGCCCGGGTCACCGCCCTGGACAATAAATACTACAAAGTGCGACTTGAATCAGGTCACGAATTCACATCTGACCATCCATTAAAATGGAACGTAAACGATAAAGTTGAACTGGTTATCCGCGCTCAGAAATTCTATGTCTATCCGGAAAATGAAGCCCCGGATGAAACAGAAGGCAATCCTTTCAAGGGAGTAATAAAAGACCGCAGCTATATGGGCGGGGAGGTAAGTTATTTCATCGATCTGGAAGGCGGACTGTCCATACATGTCATCAGCATAGTAAATCTGAGGGCCCTGAAAATTGGCGACAAAGTTGTGGTGGATGTATCTCCCAGACATTGCGGACTTCTGCCCCGTTAATCCAAACTTTTTCTACTGTCGGCATCCGGATCTATGACCAGTTTTTTTCGTTACAGACAATATAAAAGGCACAGGAAAGAACATTTTTTTCTGTGCCTTTTATATTGTCTGTAGCAAGCATTCTGTCTGAAGACAGACAATAACCCCCAGCTTCAAAGGACACCATGATCCCGCGCAATATACAGTCAGCCTTTGACAATTGCTATTCTTCAGGAATCACAACCATAGACTCCCACACTGCCGGAGAATACACCAGGCTTGTACTTGAAGGTACCGGTTCCATAGCCGGGGACACCATGGCTGACAAACGGGAATACTTTATTGCCAATCTGGACGGTCATAGAAAACTTCTGACCAGAGAGCCCAGGGGGAACAGGGATGTTGTTGTTGCTGTGGTTACTGAACCTGTGACCGCAAATGCCGGTTTCGGCCTTATCTACATGGACGCCTGCAGATATCCGTATCTGTGCGGACATGCCACCATCGGAGCCGTAACCACCCTTCTGGAGACCGGCCTTATCACTCCTCAAGTTGACGAATTCGGAGTTGCCGAGGTAACCGTGGACACTCCTTCCGGTCCAATGCCCACCCGCGCCGGGATAAAAAACAATAGAGTCACCTGGGTATCCTTTACTTCAGTCCCCTGCTTTGTGTTTGACCAGGATATAGTTCTGGATATTCCCGGAACCGGACAGATAAGTATCGACCTGGTCTGTGCCGGTGGTTTTTTTGCCATGGTTAATCTGGATCAACCTTTTTTTCTTCACAGGCGGTTCACCAGACGCCAGTTTATAGATCTGGGCATGGCCATTACAGACAGGGCCTGCCGGGATTTGAAAGTCTGCCATCCCGGCCGTCCCGAAGTAGCCAGTATTGACGTAACTGAATTTTACAGACATGTTCTGCCGGCAGAAGGCAACAGTCTGGTAGTTTACGGTGAGGCCCACCTGGACCGGTCTCCCTGCGGCACGGGAACAGCAGCCAAAATGGCTTTGCTCCGCCATAAAGGTCTGGTAAAGCCTCAAACAGATTACACCAATAAAGGTCCTCTGGACACCCGGTTCAACGCCAAGATCGTCCGGGAAACCGTGGTGGAAAATTATCCGGCTGTAAGCGTTGAAATCACCGGCAGCGCGCATGTCACCGGCCTGCACCACTTTACTCTGGACAAGGACGATCCTTTTCAACAGGGATTCTTGCTCATCTGAGTACGTATTCTAAGGCCTTGCATTTTTCAACTTGATCCTTAGCAATCTGTTAAAAAAATCCTTACTCAACAGGGGGTTCAAAAATTCCAAGTGCAAGGAGCAAAAAAAGTTCAAGGTCGCAGCGTATTTAGATATACGTAAGAGTTTGAACTTTTTGTAGCGACGCAGCAATTGGGAGATTTTCAACACCCTGTTAAATGAATCAATATGCGCAAACCTGATCTCATTCTGGAAAACGTCCGTGCGGTTACTCAGGATCCCAACATGCCCTCTGCCTGTTCCGTGGCCATAGCAGGACGCAGAATCATGTCTGTAAGCCGGGATCCCCGGCCGGATATTCCAACCGGTCCCAAAACCAGGCGTATGGATATGGGCGGCCGACTCATGCTGCCCGGATTCTGCGACTCCCATTTCCATTATTATCAATGGTCCATTGGTCAGACTTTTATCCCTCTTGATCAGGCCGTATCGTTTAATCACTGCATGGAGATGATCCGGCTTAAATCCAATAATATATACAGAGGAAAGGATATCCCGTGGATACAGGGCCAGGGATTCAATGAATCCGACTGGCCGGAAAACAGGACTCCTCTGCGAAGCGATTTGGATTCTGTCTGCCCTGATCTGCCCGTACTTATCTGGAGATGTGACCTGCATCTTGCGGTTGCCAACTCCAGGGCCCTGGAACTGAGCGGACTGCACGATGACAAGCCTGACCCGGTCAAAGGACTTGTGGGCAGGGATAAACACGGCCGTCTCAACGGGATACTGCGGGAAGAAGCCATAAACATTGTAAAGCTGGCGGTTCCCGAACCCAGTCTGGAAACAGCCGCTTCCATCATGGACTCGGCCCAGACAGGTCTTCATGCCCTGGGAATAACCTCTATCCACGATGTCCGCCTGGCCGGCAACCAGTCAGAATCGGCCCTGACTTTCAGATCATGGCAGGCCTTGCGCCAGCAGAAAAAACTAAAGCTTCGATGCTGGACCAGCCTGCCGGGCGAAGACAGGGTTTCCGTGGAACAGATGGGCCTTAGAACCGGCCTGGGAGACGAATATCTGCGGGTGGGTCACCTCAAATACTTTATGGACGGAGGCATGGGCGCCAGAACAGCCTGGATGATCGATCCCTATCTGGACACCGGGCAAAACGGCCTCTGCCTTATCCCGCCGGAGCAGATGCTTGAGGAAATAAAGGCCGCGGACAAGGCCGGACTGGCTGTAATGGTTCACGCCATAGGAGACCGCTCCAGCAGAGAGCTGGTTTCTGTATTTGAAAAAGCCGACCGGGAAAGATCCCCGCATTCCCTTGGTCCTTCACTGAAGCACAGGATAGAACATGTCCAGGTTATCAGAGAAAATGACCTGCAGAAACTGGCCGGGCTGAATATCCCTGTATCAGTCCAGCCGGCCAATATGATCCTGGATATCAACATGATCAATCAATGCGTCGGGCAACTCGGCCAATATGCCTATTCTTTTAAATCATTGCTTGACGCAGGGGTTCCGGTAATGTTCAGCTCGGATTGCCCGGTTTGCAGTCCTGATCCTCTGGTGGGGATTCAGGCGGCCATTACCAGGACCAGGGGTGACGGCAATCCCCGGGGAGGCTGGTATCCGGAGCAGCTGTGTTCCCTTGAAGAAGCCATCCGGGCCTACACGTCAACCCCGGCCAAAGCCTACAAATCCTGGGACATTCACGGCAGCATTACTCCGGGAAAATTTGCTGACATGGTGATCTTTGAAAATGATCTGTTTCAGGCCGATCCCCTGAATCTCAAACGATCCAAAGTTGCCGCGACTATTTTTGACGGAAAAATTGTTTACCAAGCATAAAACAAGTGAGGACTGACCATGAATGAAAAAACAAACCAGCTTCTTGAAAGACGTAAAAAATTTGTGCCCAAAGGCGTGTTCAACGTAACAGGGTATTTTGCTGAATCAGCAAAGGGCGGCACGGTTACAGACGTGGAAGGCCGGGAACTGATTGATTTCGCAGGAGGCATAGGCGTGGTCAACGTAGGGCACAGCCACCCCAAAGTCGTGGAAGCTGTTTGCCGCCAGGCAAGGAGATTTACCCATACCTGCTTTCACGTGGTCATGTACCAGGAATATATTGATCTTGCTGAAAAACTGACCAGACTTACCCCTGGAGATTTCCCTAAAATGGCAGCGCTCTTCAACAGCGGAGCTGAGGCGGTTGAAAACGCGGTCAAATCAGCCAGACATTACAGCGGCAGAAGCGCGGTTGTCTCCTTTGACTGCGGATTTCACGGCCGCACTCTTCTGTCCATGAGTCTTACCGGCAAGGTAAAGCCGTACAAACTCGGATTCGGCCCCTTTGCTCCGGAAATATATCATATGCCCTATGCCTATTGTTACCGCTGCCCGCTTAACCTCAGCTATCCTGAGTGCGATGTGGCCTGCGCCCGCAATCTGGAAAATTTTTTCATTAAGAACGCCGCAGCTGAAGAAGTTTCCTGCCTGATTGTGGAGCCTGTCGCCGGTGAGGGAGGATTTATCGCCCCTCCAAAAGAATATTTTACCATACTCAAAGACATCTGCCGGAAACACGGGATAATCTTTATAGCCGATGAAATTCAAACCGGCTTCGGCCGGACCGGAACCATGTTCGCCATGGAGCAGTATGACGTGGAGCCGGACCTGACCACTGCCGCCAAAAGCATGGGCGGAGGGCTTCCCATATCCGCTCTTATCGGACGTTCGGAAATACTGGACCACCCCCAGATTGGAGGCATGGGCGGCACATACGGAGGCAATCCCATAAGCTGCGCTGCTTCCCTGGCTGTACTTGAGGCATTTGAAGAAGAAAATATCCTTGAAAAAGGCCGGGATCTGGGCCGGAAGATGAAACAGGGTTTTGAAAAACTGAGCCGGCGCTTCGCCTGCATAGGAGAAGTGCGCGGTCTGGGTTCCATGCTAGCCATGGAGATAGTCAAGGACAGAAAAAGCAAGATTCCTGATCCGGACCTGACCAGACAGATCATCGGCCACGCCCATGAAAACGGCCTGATCACCATGGCCTGCGGCAATTTCGGCAATGTAATCAGGACACTGGCTCCTCTTACCATGGACGATGAAACCCTGGAAAGGGGCCTGAAAATCATGGAAAAGGCCTTTGACCTGGCCGGAGCAAAGTAATGGCTTGTACTTACGACCGGA
>JAWOGL010000119.1:0-25638 GCA_046496945.1 Desulfonatronovibrio sp. | reverse complement strand
GGCTTTATTGGAGAAAGACATACCCCAAGGACATAAGGAGGCAACATTGGCCAGCGCATTATGGGAAAGCATCAGAGAGGAAGTCAGAAAAGATTACATATCTATATTCGAACGCAGCTGGCCGGGCTGGCTGGCCGGTATCTTTCTGGCAATCCTGGCCCTGCTGATATTCATGTGGCACAGCCCCTGGGGAATAACCGGCGGTTACCGCAATTGGGGCGACTGGATACTTTACGGCCTGAGGCTTAGTCCGGAACGGCCCACTCTCCCCTGGCTCAGCGGCATGTCCATGTCCAATCTGGGCCTGCTTGCGGGTGCTCTGGCTTCAGCACTCATGTCCCGTCAATTCAGGATACGCCCTGCTCCGCCCTATGAATATTTAAAAGGTCTGGCCGGGGGAGCCTTGATGGGCACCGGCGCAGCCCTGGCAGCCGGCTGCAATATTGGAGGCTTTTATAACGCGGTGGCTATGTTCTCCATGGGCGGATACGCCATGATGATCGGCCTGGGTGCCGGAGCCTACCTGGGCCTGCGTTTCCTGCTCTGGGAACTGAACAATTTTCCTCAGCAGGCCGCAGGACCTCCTCCAACTCAGGATCTTAAAAAAGAGCCTCTTGTCAACTGGAGCAGGCTCAGTCCGTTTATCGGTGGGGCGATCCTGATAATGATCCTTGCTGCTTTTTATATATTCTCGGCTCAGGGTCATACCCAGATCGGCGGACTGCTCTTTTTTGGCGCGCTTATCGGCATTACCATGCACAGGTCAAGGATGTGCTTTGTTCGGGCTTTCCGTGAACCCTTCATGACCGGGGACGCCGAAATGATCCGGGTTATCGCCATGAGTCTGATGATCTACGGCTTGGGCTCGGCTGTCATCAAATGGAATTATCTGCAGCCTGATATCATGGGGGTATATCATCCTTTCTGGTTCGGAAGTCTGACAGGAGGCATCGTTTTTGGTTTCGGCATGCTCCTGGCCGGGGGATGCGGAACCGGTGCGCTGTGGAGGGCCGGAGAAGGCCATACCAAACTTATGCTGACCTTGATTGCCTTTTCTGTTTCCAACTCCTTAGGCTTTAAGTTCCTGAACAATACCGGTCTGGCTGATAAACTGGGCTCAGGAACGTTTATGCCGGCTGTATTCGGATGGGAACTCGCCATGCCCTTATATATGTTGATTATGCTGGCCTGGGTTGTCTGGGGAATCTGGAATGAAAAAACTGAAAAATTCGTAATTTTTTAACTTTTGGTAATTATCTTTTTACACATTTAAGGAGGTTTCTTATGGACCTGACCAAAATCAAAGCGGATAAGTTTCTGGATACAAGCGGGCTGAGCTGCCCCATGCCTCTGCTGAAAACCAAGAAAGCCCTGAAAGATATGGAGGCGGGTCAGATTTTGCAGATTCTGGGAACCGACCCTGGATCCAAGAATGATATCCCTGATTTCGGCAACAAGAACGGCAATGAATTTCTGGGCATGTACGATTCTGATAACGGCTCAACAAACTATTTTATTAAAAAGGGATAAACCATGTCCGGAGTAACTGTAATAATCAAAGACAAGGACCAGCAGTATGAAGGACTGAGAACCAGTCTGGGCCTGCTGCTCCATGCCGCCAGCGTGAACATGGTGGTTCTGGATCATGAAATAGCCGACATGAACGAGGCTTATGAAGACAACATGGGATTTCTGGATGAAATGGAGGGAGAAAAATATTCCAACAACCAGGCCAATATTGAAAAGTATAACTTCAAGCCGCTGAATCAGGACCAGCTTGTCTCAATGATCAATCAGTCGGATATTGTCATTCCTTTTTAAAGGTAAGAATTATCAGGTTTTATAATTTACGGTCCCGGATCAAGGAGTAATCCCACCGGACAAAAGACCGGCGGACAAGCTACGTTAGCTTCAATCTGCAAAAAAAAAGAGGAACAGATGAAAGTACTGCATATATTCAAATCCAGACCCGGGCAGATGGTTTCAGATATTGTGAAAAAAACATGCCAACAGGATGATTGCGGGTTTATTGAAACTTTCCAGGACAATGTTGACTGGGACGATGTTGTAGACAAAATATTTGCTGCAAACAAAGTTATTTGCTGGTGGTAGCCGGCGCGTTTTCACCCTGATAAGAGGAGCCGTATTATGGATATGGACAAAGATGTGGCCTCGGCCATTGTTCTGGAAAGATGCAATTGCTATGACAGCTCCCTGGAAGCCGCGAAGAAAGCGCTGACCAAGGAGGAATTGTCCGAGGATCAGCTGCAGGCGGCAAGGAAGGTGGTCAAGGCTTTGGGCGTATTTTATTATAAACAGCAATGTCTGGAAAAAATCCTGGAATGCCGGCATCTTTTGGAGGAGGTTTCTCCTGATTCCGGAACTCCGGACAGAAGCGGGGAAGAAAAGGTGGAGATCAGAGCCGATGTTGGAAAGAAACTGTACGCAATCTTTCAGAAGGTGGAGAACATACCTGAGAATAAAACAAAAAGCCGCAACGAACTCCTGCACGAAGCAATCGACCTGCTCATCCTCAAATACTCAGCCGACCAAAGCATCAGAAATACTGTCCTGGAACAGTCTAAGCAATCATTTTCCTGAAAAAAAACAGATTAATGACAAAACTTTCTTTACAGAAAAGGAGAATCAGCTCTCATGGCCGACACAAACATAGAATCAAAAAAACTGGGCATCCTGGTAAGAGATGATAAATATTTGGATCAGCTGATAAGTCTGACTAAGGCAGCTCATCTCAAAGGGGTGGAAACCAGGATTTTTTTCACCGGAAAAGGAGTTATGCTTACCCAGGATCCCGGCTTTGAATCACTTGTGGGCAAAGCCAGACTGATGGTTTGCGACGTAAGCTTCCGGGCCCTGGGATTATCCGGAGAAGTCCCGGGAGTTGGTTTCAAAGACTTTGTCACTCAGGCAAAAAATGCGGAAATGATTGAGGAATGCGACAGATATGTGGTGTTTTAGGCGGGTATGGAAAAAGATCTGACCCGGGAGGAGTCCTGCAGATTCCCAATGCCAGGCGCAAAAATTTCTTAAAAGCACGTTCTATTTCATAACAGCCGGCTGTATGACAAAAGCAGGAATAAAGCCTTTTCGAATATCCTGCAGGATACTCAGGCCCGGATCTTGTATCACTCGCGCAGAAACTTGGCATCAGCCTCGGGCAGAGAAGGATTTATGCACATTCCGGAACCGATTTCAAATCCGGCCCTGGTGGTCAGTCTGGGGACCACCCTTAAATACCAGTGCAGATGAGGCTCATTGCTTTTATACCTGGAGCAGGAATTAACGGCAAAATTATATTCCGGGCTGCCAAGCTTTTCTTTTAACATTTTCATGACCTGTTCCAGGCTTTCAGTCATATCCTTCTTCTGAGACCTGCTGATATCATTGAAATCAGCAGCGTGCTTCCTGGGGACAATCCAGATCTCAAACGGAACTTCCGCCGCGTAAGGCACAAACACTGCAAATTCCCTGTTCTCAAAGATCAGTCTCTGCCTGTCCTTTAGTTCATAATCCAGGACATCACACATTACGCAGCGTCCCTTTTCATCAAAGTACCTCTGCTCCTCGTTTTCTTTTTCCCGGATAAACTTGGGCACAATACAGGAGGCCACCAGCTGGGAATGGGGATGATGCAGAGAAGCTCCGGCTGTTCTGCCGTAGTTCTTGAAAAGTTTGATCAGAGTCACCCTGGGGTCCCGGGATACCAGACTGTAGCAGTAATGATACATATCCACCACTACTTGCAGCTCCTGTCTGGTCATATTGTACATCTGCAGATCATGGCGCGGTGATTCCAGGATAACCATGTGCAGTCCAAAACCATTGCCCTCAAGATAGATGCCCTGTTGGTCCCTGGAATCCTCACCTTCAGTGGTCAGTGCCGGATACTTGTTATAAACCGCCCTGGATGACCAGGTCTCTTTATCCGGATCCCTGATTTCATGAATTATTCTGGATAGTTTTTCTTCATTACCCGGACAGAAAGGACAGTCCGGGTCATACTCGGGCATATCAACTTCACAGACCTCCCGAATAAAGTCCCTGGGTCGTTTGCGCCTTGACGGAGCAAAAATTACCCACTCCCCGGAAAGCTTGTTCTGTCTGAACTTACTTTTCATTATTCCGAAAGGCTCCTCATCTTAAGAGAATAAAACATCTCCAGGTAACGCCTGGTTTCATCACGTTCCAGGTTGGTAACAAACTTCCAGAATCCGTAAATTCTGGAAAAGGACAGAAGCTTGTGAGCGTAGAGACGCCAGTTATACTTTTCATCTACTCTATTAATACCCTGGGCTGATATCTTCTCCCAGTGGGAGGGATCCTCCGCGCACCTGGAGAAAAAATCAGCCAGTGACTCGGCAGCCTTGTCTCCGTGGGTGGGGTCTATATGAAAACCTGAAATTCCGTGCTCAATGATCTCCAGAGGTCCGCCAAAAATCGTGGCAAACACCGGCACTCCAGAACTCATAGCTTCTACTACAGTCAGGCCAAAGGCTTCAAACAGGGCGGGCTGCACAAACACGCCCCGGCTGTCAGCCACATAGCGGTAAAGCTCGCCTGTCATATTCTTATCCAGCCTGGCTCCGATCCAGCGCACCTGTTCATGAAGACCATATTCTTCAAAGAGTTCATGCATTTCATCAATACAGGCCCGTTCTTCTTCATCACTGGAATGGTCCCTGTTTATGTATCCGGCTACCACCACCAGATTGGCCAGGCTTCTCAGCCTGTCATTTTCCGCGTACCAGCGCACCAGCCCGGTCAGGTTTTTTATCTTGTCCAGTCTGGCCATGGTAAAAATCAGAGGCTTTTCCGGATCAGTCAGGATGCCTCTGGTTTGATGATCCTCAGGGCCGAAAATAAAAGTATCCAGTTCTTCATGGAGTTCGTTCAGCCTGCGGTCTTTATCGTAAAACGGAAAATACACATTCTCATCGGCTCCCGGAGAAACCACGTTGAACTTGGGATCAAACACGTCGATACCTTTAATGACCCGGTACAGATCAGGCATGGTAAAAGACTGGTAAGTCTCATACTGGCCCACGCTTTCCTCGGTTCCTGCTATTTCCTGATAAGTGCTGGTTATAATAAAATCAGCAGTATTCATGGAAATAAGATCCGCGGTAAACTGGCTGGAAAACCTGTACTGAGATTCATTGTCTTTCCAGTAGTGGGATGAAAACAGATATTTGGACTTCTCCAGGGCATGTGCAATATTGCACTGGGTAACTTTGAGCGTCCTGGCCATCAGCGAAGCCACCAGATTGCCGTCGGAATAATTGCCGATTATCAGATCAGGCCTGCCCTTTAGTTCTGCCTGGACCTCGTTGGTTGAGTCCAGTGAATACCTTTCCAGAAAAGGCCAGACATGGAACCTGGAAATCCAGTGCTGCACAATCTCTCCATTGGGATAACGAAAGGGCACACGCAGTATCCTGGCGTTTCTGGTACCAACAATGGGTTCAAGCCTCTGATTGCAGGTGGTTTCACCGCTTTCGGGAATAAGCCGGCTCAAAACAACAATCTCGGGCTCAATATCCAGACCCTGATTCCGGATCTGAACATACATTTCTTTTTCCAGAGCCCTGACCTGGTCCAGGATATAAACTATCTGGCCCCCGGTATCAGGCATTCCCAGAACATTGGACTGACCAAAATATCCATGGGGGGAAACAATGACCAGCTTGAAAAGCATGGGAATCCTGCTTAAAAAGTCCGCCAGGATTCTGGGGGACGGGGCTTCTAATATCTCCAGGAGAAGTTCCAGGTTTTCCAGGATATCAACTATTTTTCTTCCCCACCCCGGTTCGAATCCAAGGTCTCTCATCTCCCTGGCAATATCATCCCATTCCTGATCTTTGTTCTTCCTTTTAAGAAGCTTAACAGCTTTGCGTAATGACATACGCAATGCACCAAGAGATTCTATGCGGTCGTTGAGCATCAGCTGCCTGCCCTGACACTGGTGTACCCGCAGAAACTTGTACAGCTTGTCATGTCCTTTTTTGTTGGGCTGAAAAAACCTGCCGGAAAGATGTCTGTTTAAAAATTCGACTCCCTTGCCTATGTATCTGGAGTCGGAAAGTTTGGGAAATTCACGGTTGAACGGCTCCAGATCGATCTCCAGCAGAAAATCGTCAGTGGCTGTGGTCCGGTTGACCTGCATCTCCTCAAAGCGCAGATAGTCATTAACCTCAATCTCGTCAAAAAGCACGTCTTCCATGTGAAACCTGAAATATTGCCAGGTACCGATATGAGGCCGCACTGAAAGATAGACCCATGGACTGGAAACGCAGGCCACCTGGGAATTTTTAAATATGTCAAAAATAATCTCCGCCTCAAACTCAGCGTTCTCCTCATCCTCAAAAAATTCTTTCAACATGTCTTCCAGCTCTGAACGCAGCAGAAAAACCTTGTCCTTTCTGCTTATATTGCGCAGAAAAAGATAAACAGCCTTTCTAAGTTCAGGGCTGTTTACTTCTATCTGATCAGTATCAATCTTCATCATTTTCCTCCAGAAAACCGTAATATTTCATGCCCTCAATAATGCCTTCAGAATATTTTTCAGAGGCAAAATAGACTGTGGGGGTCTCAGGGAGATTCTTAAGTTCCGGGCTGTAATTGCCCACTACCACGCTTAAAGTGCTGCCTGAAAGCATTTCCCGGTCATTGCCCGAGTCTCCCGCCACCATAACTTTGTCAAAATCAACGCCCCATTTCATGCATAAATGCCTTATGGCCAGGCCCTTGGAAGCCCGAAGGGGAAGAAAATCCAGAAATTTGCCGTGTGAATGGATTATCTTGGCATGCAGATCATTGCGCCGCATAAGCTTGCGGACCCGGCGGATCCCGTCAAACTCGCCCTGGATAAAATTGTAACTGAGCTTGAACTCACGCTGATTTTCATCAGGCTGAAGCGTGACCCCGGAAATATCCTTCATTATTTCCCTTATTCCCTCAGGCTTCCATCTGTAGTTGATGTGTCTGCTCCAGCCATGATCTTTTAAAATATTGGGACCATAATAAATTTCACTGCCTACAGAAGTAATCAGCACCTCAGGCACAGGAACATTTTCATCAGCCAGAATATTCATGGTGCTTTCCAGAGTGCGTCCTGTGGCCACTCCAAAAACAAGACTGTCCTTAAATCTGTCCAGATATTTCAACAGCTTTTTCAGCGAATCCCTGTTGCCCAGCAGGGTATTGTCAATATCAGCGATAAATATTTTATCTGAAACCGGCAATTTACTTTTAATTATCGGCAGCTTGGGAGCTGTCCTGGATTTAGATGCGATCAGCTTGGACAATTCTTTTATATAACGTCCGGCATGGGTATCCCAGGCATAATATTTCTTTACGCCCCTGCTGCCCGCGGCAGACGCTTTTTTCCAGAGATCCTTGTCCTGGACATATTCCAGGATGGCTTCACCCATTTTTTCTTCATCCAGGGGATCCACCAGCACGCCGTTTCTGCAGTTGGCCATAATATCCCGGGGGCCGCCGTCATCAGTTGCCACCAGAGGCAGCCCGCTGGCCGCAGCTTCAATAAGCGTCAAGCCAAAGGGTTCAGTCAGAGCGGGATTGACAAACACGCCTCTGGTCCTGGCGGCCAGGCGGTAAAGCTCGGGAACGTCATCTGCAGCGTGGGTTTTGGGGTAGGCTGCCACTCCGTATAAATCATATTTGTCTACATCCAGCAGGATCCTGGTCATGACTTTTTTTGATCCCGCGTCCAGTTGCCCTATATCCTGGCGGTTTCCAGCGATAATTACCAGATTGGCCATATTCCTGAGCTGTTCACTGGCCCCGAACGCCCTGATCAAAGTGTTGATGTTCTTTCTTTCATCAGGTCTGGACAGAGCCAGAACCATGGGCCTTGAAGGATGCTTGAGAAAACGGTCCAGCTCATCCGCGATGGCCGGACGCTTCTGCCCCCTTTTGTAAGGATAAAATCTTTCCAGATCCACCCCCGGAGGGATAATTCGAATCCTTTTGGGATGGTAATTATCATATTCCTCATACTGTTCATCGCGTTCCTGGGAAGTGCTGGCCACTACCAGAGAAGCATTGCCCAGGGCCATTTCCTCGGCTTCGATTCTGGTGGATATATTGTATCTGGACTCAATAAAATCAATGGAGCGTCCACTGTTTAAAAGTTTGGCCTTTTTAACCTTGCCCAGAGAATGGCCGGTAAAGACAAAGGGCACGCCCAGATGATGAGACAGTCTGGCTCCGGCCAGACCCGCGTCGGCATAATGGCCATGGATTATATCCGGAACCATGCGCAGCCGTCTGAAATACTGAAGAACGCGGTCGGTAAACTCATCAAGATACGGCCAGAGGACCTCTTTACGCAGATACCTCTTGGGTCCGAAGGGAACTCTGACTATATTGGCCTTATCCTCCAGTTTTTCAATGGTTTTGCCGTAACTGGCGTCCACTTTGGAATCAAAAATACTCCTGGTAACAAGATCAACCCGGTCGATTTCAGGACTTTTTCCCAGGGCCCGGGCGAGTTCCACAACATATTTAACCTGCCCGCCTGTGTCGGAATCCCGGCCCAGTTCCATGTCAAAGCCGCGAACCAGGCCATGGATACTCAAGTGCACCAGGTAAAGTCCTTTTTTGCTTCTTTTTTTAGGCATTCTCCTGCTCCCAGCTTTGTATAACCCGGTCATAAAAATTCTTATCTTCTGGAACGGCTCCCTGGTTTTCACATATTCTGGCCGCGAAAAAAACCGCCCTTTCCAGGATCAGCTTCCAGGGCCAACCCCGGGCAATGCCCAGCATAAAAACAGAACAAAAAGCATCTCCCGCGCCCACGCTGTCCTGGAAAGCCTGCACCTTTGGAGAAGGAGCAAGCAGGTGATCACGACCCTCAGGAAAAAGCATGGCTCCCTTTGATCCCAGAGTCACAATCAGGCATTTCAGATCTCTTTTCTTTCTTAAGATTTCCGCCATTTGCTTCAAATCCCCGGAGGTATCAATATCCTCCAGAGAGCATACCCGCCCGAGTTCATCTTCATTAACCTTGAGATATTCGCACCAGCCCAGGATATCTCTGACCAGTTCCTCGGTCCACCAGGGATCACGCAGGTTGATATCACAAAACACGCGGGCTTTCTTATCCCTGGCCAGTTTGTGCAGAGTGGAGGAGGAAACCTTATTTCTGGCGGCAAGGGTTCCGTGATAAAGAAGCTTGTCCCGGTCAGGATTGATCAGTCCGGAGTCCGGCATCTGAATATAATCATAGGCCACTTCCTGTCTGATCTCATAAGAAGGTTCGTCATTATCAATCTTTACCCTGACTTCTCCGGTATCCCGGTGTCCGTCTATTTGAAGCCCGGATAAAGATAATGATCTGGATTTCATGTTTCCAAGCACTTCCTCGCCGGGACTGTCATTTCCGATCCTGGAAATAAAACAGGGATCAAGGCCGAACCCCTTCAGATGACAGGCGACATTAAAGGGAGCGCCTCCAAGAACCCGGTTCCCGTCAGGAAAAACATCAAACAATACCTCCCCAAAAATCAGGATAGAATCAAAAAAATTCTTCATGCAGTTTATTGTAAGGGCTATAAGTTGAAGGATCAACCGTCATTTTTTCTCTTTAAAGACGGACATTCTCATCTTTCATCATCATAAAGCCATTTTCTGAAGGCATCAACCTCGCCCTGCCAGTGAATGGAGAGTCTTTTCTGCACAAAACCGGAAAAAAGTTCATCAACAAATCCAATTCCCTTTTCCACCAGAAAAATCTTTTCCAGCAGAATGCTGTCCGGATCATCACCCTCCTCAAGTTTCGTATCCACTTTAGGAGTCTTTAACCCGGAAAAGGCAAACCTGGAAGCGTCAACCTCCATAATCCATTCGTTGGAATCCTGTTCCACTTTCACCTTGGCCTGGACCACCTTTTTCCCGGTGCGCAGACCAAGCTTTGCCTCTCTGAGTTCAGACATTATTCCCGTGCAGACTGCCTTTTCCAGGCTTTCGCCCTCCCCGCCTTCCACTACTATCTTCTGCTCCAGATACAGGGAAAAGTCTTCCCCGTCTGCTGTTTTGAATATACCGTTCTGCTGTTCACTCTTAAACCACAGCCAGGTCAGAAAATCCCGGCCCAGTATAGTCCCCTGCTCTTCCGCCAGCTGCAGATCTGTTTCCATTTGCAATTATCCTCCGTAAATTATTTATAACTTGAGTCGTCAGTCTGTATCCGTGAAGTCATTTTTCTACAAATCCATAAAAGTCAGATACCTGGATCATAAATTCAGTCATCACCCTGCGATCCTGAACATAATGCCTTTTTTGAGTATTGTGCCAAGCTTGTTCCCTGGAAACTGAATGGCCTTATTTCCTGCATTCTGCTTCCAGAGCTGATCAAGATCGTTCAGATTATCAAACAACGCCTGTCCCGGCCCCAGTTCATCCAGAACTTTTTTATACAGCCTGAGTCTGGCTGCCCGGGGAAGTGGCTCCAGCATGCCGCGGGAAACATACTTTCCCCCGTCTCGGGTGGGCACATCAATATTTTTTAAAAACTCCTGCCAGTAATCCCCGTCAATCCTGCCCAGCTCCCAGAGACCGGCAACAGATTTCAAGATCCCCGGATTCACTTCTTCAAGAACGGGCAGAACCTCATGCCTGATCTTGTTGCGGGAAAAAGATACATCCTCATTGGAGCTGTCACACATATATTCCTGACCCAGAACGCTCAGAAAATCCAGAATTTTCTGTCTGGGGGTCAACAGAAAAGGACGGACAAGCTTTCTTGCCGGATCGAATCCGGTCATGCCGGAAAGTCCCGGCCATCCCGTTCCCCGGCCCAGTCTCATAATGACGTCTTCAGCCAGGTCATTGAGATGATGGCCTGTAAGAATATAATCCGCTTTCTGTCTGGCTGCCAGAGCCAGGATGAAATTATACCTGACTGTCCTGGCTGCTTCCTCCAGGCCTGTTTTCTTGATCCTGGCATACGCTGACACATTGCTGCGCCCGCAGGTTATGGGAATATCCAGGTCAGAACAAAGCCCGCGCGAGAATTCTTCATCAGCATGAGCACCGGGTCTCAGCATATGATTCAGATGAACAGCTGAGATATTTATCCCGCTCCTTATCCGGATAATATCCATCACCCTCAGCAGGGCGGTGGAATCAGCACCTCCGGAAAAAGCAACCAGCAGTTTCCTGTCCTTTATGCTTTCTCCCGCAAGCCGCTCCATGAAAGACTGGATACCAAGGCAGAACCTGGCCCATGCCGGGGGAAGATTTTGCAGTTTCAAGCGCATGTATTGTCTGTTACCTGTTTAATGTTGAACAAATAAAGGCTCAGGGCTCTATCAGCGTGTTGAAAAAATCCTTATCAGGCAGGCTGTTCAAAAATTCCAAGGGCAAGGAGCAAAAAAAGTTCAAGGTCGCAGCGTATTAGGATCCGTAAGAGTTTGAACTTTTTGTAGCGACAAAGCCAATTGGGAGATTTTCATCAGCCTGCTAGAGAAAAGCGCTGCAGCTCTTCGGGAACCCACCAGTCATAAAAATTATACATTATCCCGGCCGGAGCCGGTTCAATCCCCTTGAACCTTTCCTGCACCACCGGCAGGGAGTTTGGCGTGAACAAAAACATGTACGGCTGCTCATAATGCAGAATTTCCTGGATTTCATGATAAGCTTTCCTGCGAACTTCCCGGTCAAAACTCCCGCGCCCTTTTTCCAGAAGTTCGTCCACCCGACTGTTTTTGTATTGAACAAAATTCAGACCGTTTTCACCCGTCTGAGAAGAATGCCAGACATTGTACATGTCCGGGTCCTGGGGAGTATTCCAGGCCAGGAGCACGGCGTCAAAGCGCCCCTTATTCACAAACTCCTTGATAAAAGTAGCCCATTCCACGGTCCTGATTTTAACCTTTATGCCTATCTGAGCCAGACGGTACTGAAGGATTGTGGCAGCCCTGATTCTCAAGTCGTTACCCTGATTGGTCAGGATAGTAAATTCAAAAAGTACCCCGTCCTTTTCCAGGACACCTTTGGGGTTCAGCTTCCATCCCTGTCCTTCCAGAATCTCCAGGGCCTGATCCGGATCATAGCCGTATTCCTGGATATCATTATTATATACCCAGGTGCCTGGAACATAAGGGCCGACGGTGGGAACGCCCTCTCCCAGAAGAACCCCCTGAACGAGCTCCTCCTTGTCCACGGCGTAAGCCAGGGCCTGTCTGACCTTGATATCGGCAAAAAAAGGATGCTTCAGATTGTAGCCCAGATAAGTATATCCCGAGGAAAGGTAGCTGAACTTCTGAAAATTATTCTGCCAGTATTCATCCATGGTCTGAAAAAGATGCTGCTGGGGAGTAAGACTCATCATGTCCAGGTTTCCGGATTTGAGTTCCAGAAACATGGTGGCCAGATCCGGAACTACTTTGTAGACTATTTCATCAATATTGGGCCTGCCCTCAAAATAATCTTCATTGGCCCGGAGAATTACCTGACGTCCGGCGTCCCAGCGGTGAAGGCGGTAAGCTCCGGCACCCACCGGATCCCTGCTGTATTCTGTAGTCAACAGGTCTTCGCCTTCAAGCACATGCCTGGGGAGGATGGGCAGGGCCCAGGTAACCAGGGATCTGGCAAAGGGCTGATCATAAACCACCTCAAACGAATACCTGTCCAGAACTATGAAATCCTTTACCGCCAGATAGTCCTGAGCATAAGCTGTGGGTGTTTCCGGATCAATCATCAGTTCGTAAGTAAAAAGGACATCATCGGCAGTAAGCTCCCTGCCGTCGGTCCACTTTATACCCGGCTTTAATCTGATGTATATCCTGGTGCCGTTTTCTCTTATCTCGAGTTCTTCCGCCGCCCATTTTTCCAGTTCGATGTTTTTATTATATCGCAGGGGTGCAACGTACAAATGGTTATTAATGTCACCTGAAGCGGAATCTGTGGCCAGAGGAGGAATAAGATTGCTTGGTTCTCCGGTAGAACCCATGATTATCCGGCCGCCGGCATCAGGCTTCCGGCCCGGATATTCATTATGATCAGCAGGATTTGTCTGATTGTTCCGGTTTTTACCCTCAACTTTCTCATTGCTATTGTCACACCCAGCAAAAGATGCTAGGAAAAAAAATATTAATAAAATAAATAAAAATTTTTTGTACATATCTGTCTTTCCCGTCCGGATTTGTATTTATTTCAACATGATCGGTCTGCAGACGCAAGCAGATCCGTCAATAACCTAAAACTTAAAAAAAATATTTTTTTTCACTTGAAAAAAAAATTAACTTTGTTTAAATGAACCAATCGCATTTCGCCTGGGTGAATTTCCAAATCTTCGCTCACGTCAGGCCATGCAGGAGAATGTAAACCAAATGCTTAACACCCAAGAAAAAAAAGTTAAAGAAATCGTAGAAAGGTTTGTTAACGATAACATACCTGAATACATACTGGAAAGCTCCAAAGTGCTTTTTGCGGAAAACGGTCTGCACAAGCTCAGCATCAAAAAGCGCGATCACTTCTGGGACCTTGAAGGCAGGATCCAGGGTGATGATTTTCAGGTCTATAATTCCGAACTCGGTCTCAATCTTGAAAACGAAGCTGCCAATTATTACTGCAACTGCCCGGATTCCTTTTCCGGAGTCTGTAAACATATCGGAGCTACAGCCCTCAAATTTCTGGCCTCCCTGAGTGACAGCACCGAGGAAAGCCTGCCAAAAGCCAGAACCGACTGGCGGCACAATTTCAGAATATTTTTTGCCACCGAGCTTGAACCGGAACCTGGCCAGCACTACCTGGTGTACAGATTTTTCCCGGAACCAGGCAGGCTTCAGGTCGAATTTTACCGGGCCAGGCAGAACAAGTCAGGTCTTTCATCCGTGCTCAACCCTGTAACCCTTGAGCAGATCATTCGCAATCCCAATTGGTGCGAAAATGCTCCCCAGCTTCCGGATGTTGTCACCCAGATAGGCCATACCCTGGATTATTACGGGCAAAGAGTGGAAATTCCCTTTGGGCTCATGACCTGGCTTTTCTGGTCCATCAAGGATGAATATTATCTGTTCTGGGAAAACACTGAGCAGCCGGTACGCATCGAAACCACCCCCATGAGGCTGCAGCTCAGTCCCCGGCTGTCTGAAGACGGACTCAACTTCGATATTATGCTCAGCCGCGAAGGCAAACTGCCTTTTTCCATATCAGGAGAAAATGTATCCTTTTACGGACAGCTTCCGTTATGGGTCTGCTGGAAAAACAGTTTTTATCCTGTTCAGACGGGACTTCATCCTAACCTGGTCCAGGAACTGGTTACCGAATCCCCCATTATTCCCCATAATGAACTATCCGAATTCCTGGACAGGGCCTGGACCAAACTGCATTCATCGGATCTGTTCGGTCAGGAGGAATTTCTGGAAAGAATGTCCCCTATTTTTGTCCCTGCCCAGTTCAATCCCAAGCTTTACCTGGATGAGGAAGGCAGCCTGCTGACCCTGCAGATACAAAACGTTTACGAGACAGAGCACGGAGAAATCACCCTGTCCGGACCTGATCAGGATCTGCAGACCGGCAGCTATCAGTTTGAAGGCAAATCCTTTCTGGTCCGCCGGGATCAGGGCAGAGAAGAAGAACTTCTGACCAGCCTGACGGATATGAATTTTCAGCCCAGAACCAAAGCCATGTGGTTTCTTGAGCCTGAAGAAGCCATTAATTTTCTTCTGGATTCCTATCCCAAACTCGTGGAAAAATTCAGGGTTTACGGCGAAAAGAACCTGACCCGCTACCGGGTAAGGCTGAGCCCTCCCAACGTAGTGGCCAATGTGGAAGCCAGTGAAGACGAAAAATGGTTCAACCTTGATATTTCTGTTGAATATGACGACATCAGGGTACCCATCGAAAAAATATGGAAGGCCTGGACCCAGGGCAAAAGATATGTCCAGCTTAAAGACGGCTCTTATACCAGCCTGCCTGAATCCTGGATCAAAAAACTCGGACATAAGCTTCAGGCCATGGGATACGATCCGGAAAAGCCCCCCAAAAAGAAATTTGAAAACCATGAGGTTCCGGTCCTGGACAACATCCTGGATGATATTGAGCAGGTCCAGTCAGATACCTTCTGGACTGAACTCCGGGAAAAGATTCATTCCTTTGAACAGATCAGACAGGTTGAACCGCCCAGGGGACTTGAAGCGGACCTGCGGCCCTATCAGCAGCAGGGACTCAGCTATCTTAACTTTCTCAAGGAATACCGTTTCGGAGGCATTCTGGCTGATGAAATGGGGCTGGGTAAAACAGTTCAGACCCTGGCTTTTATCCAGCTGATGAAAGAACGCGGCCAGAAAGGACCGACCCTTATTATTGTTCCCACTTCGGTCCTGCCCAACTGGGAACGGGAGGCCCAGAAATTTACGCCTTCCCTTTCAAGACTGGTTATCTACGGTGCCAGAAGGTCGGGAATGTTCACCCAGATCAAGGACTCAGACCTGGTGCTGACCACTTACGCCCTGCTCAGAAGAGATCTGGATGAACTGCTCAAGCACGAATACAACGGAATAATTCTGGACGAAGCCCAGAACATCAAAAATCCCAATACTATTACGGCGCGCTCTGTTCGCAGGCTCAAATCGGATTTCAGGCTCTGTCTTTCAGGAACGCCCATTGAAAACAATCTTCTGGAACTGTGGTCCCTGTTTGAATTCCTCATGCCGGGATTCCTGGGATCACAGCACGCCTTTCAGAAAGGTTTTGTCAAACCGATCAAGGATGGAGATGAAGAAAGCCTGGGTTATCTCAGATCCCGGGTTAAACCTTTTATCCTCCGCCGCACCAAATCCGAGGTGGCCAAAGACCTTCCGCCCAAGGTGGAAAACGTCTATTACAGCGCCCTTATGGATGACCAGATGGATCTGTACAAGGCCCTGGCCAAAAAACTCAAGGATCAGGTCATGGAACGGGTGGAGGAAAAAGGCATTGCCGCCAGCCAGATGTCTATCCTGGATGCCCTGCTCAAGCTGCGTCAGATTTGCTGCCATCCCAGACTTCTCAAGCTGGATATGCCCGGATTCAGCAACAATCTGCCTTCCGGCAAGTTTGAAGCCTTTAAAGACCTGACCAGCACCATTATTGAAGATGGTCATAAAGTCCTGGTCTTTTCCCAGTTTGTCCAGATGCTGCACATTATCAGATCCTGGCTGACCATGAACAAGACACCTTTTGCCTATCTTGACGGTTCCAGCAAAAACAGGCTGGAAGAAGTAGACCGGTTTAACAACAGCCCGGAAATCCCCATCTTTCTCATCTCTCTGAAGGCCGGGGGAACAGGGCTGAATCTGACTTCTGCCGATTATGTAATCCATTATGACCCGTGGTGGAATCCTGCTGTGGAAAATCAGGCCACGGACAGAACCCACCGCATCGGTCAGACCAGACAGGTTTTTGCCTACAAGATGATCTGTGAAAACACTGTTGAAGAAAAAATTCTAAAACTGCAGGAAATGAAGAAAGGGGTCGCCGAAGCAGTAATACCAGGGCAAAGCGCATGGAAAGGACTGACCAGAGACGACCTGGAAATGCTCTTTGATGTTTAGCGGGTCCAGGGCGGTTTTATGCAAGTAGTCCTCTATCAGCCCAGGATTCCACCCAATACAGGATCCATTGCCAGGCTTTGCGCTGCCACGCAGACTCCTCTAAACCTGGTGGGTCCCCTGGGCTTCAGCCTGGATGACAAACATCTCAAAAGGGCCGGTCTGGATTACTGGCCTCATGTGCAGGTTAAAGTCTGGAAGAATTGGGATGAGTTTTTACAGAGTCTGAGCTTCCAGAGCCGCCTGGTTATGACCAGTGCCAGAAAAGGAAACTGTTATACTGAACACAATTTTCAGGAAAACGACTTTCTGGTTTTTGGTCCGGAAACCTGGGGCCTGCCGGAAACCATTGTTGAGCAGGGCCGGATACTTATCAGAATACCCATCTGGGGGCAGGTGCGAAGCCTGAACCTGGCCAATGCCGTGGCTGTTGTTCTTTACGAGGGATACAGGCAGTCAGGAAAACTGACATAAAAGAGAAAAACGCCTTTGTCACGCAGACGCAGGGCCAGACCTTGAAGGAATGTTGAAAGAGTCCTTAGCAGCAGGTGGTGGGCGGTCGGAGATTTGAACTCCGGACTTCCACCGTGTGAAGATGGCACTCTTACCGCTGAGTTAACCGCCCATAATTCAAAATAGAATAAAACAAACCATTCCTGCAACCTTTTTTTCCACTTAGAGAAACACAAAATGAAAAAGAAGAAAGCTCTAATCCTTGGCGGGAAAACCGGACTCATGGGACAGGCCCTGGCTCATGTTATTGATCCTCTGGAAATAGAGGCGGTCTGCCCGGATAAAAAAGATCTTGATATCTTTGATGCCGGTCAACTGGATAATTTTATTGCGGACCAGAATATCCAATACATTTTCAATACTGTTGCTTATACCCAGGTGGACCAGGCTGAAGACGACCAAAAGGCGGCTCAGAAACTGAACAAATTTTTACCTTCCGTCCTGGGGGATGTGTGCCGCAGGCACAATATATATCTGATTCATTACAGCACTGATTTTGTGTTTGACGGCAAAAAAAACACTCCTTACACCACCACAGACAAGCCCTCGCCTAATTCCGTATACGGAAAGACCAAGCTTGAAGGGGAAGAAGCCCTTCTGTTAAATCCCTGGGACAAGCTGATCATCATCAGGACAGCCTGGCTGTTCGGACCGTTTAAAACTAATTTTGTTGACAAGATCCTCAGTCTGGCCCGGGAAAAAGACAATATTAATGTGGTCCATGACCAGGTCGGTTCACCCACCTACACCCTTGATCTGGCCGGATATTCAATGAAACTTGTAGATAAGCAGACTTCAGGCCTTTTTCATCTTGCCAACAAAGGACAGGCGTCATGGTGTGAACTGGCGTCAGAAGCTGTACAATGCGCCGGTCTTTACTGCAAAATCACTCCGGTTACATCTGAAGAATATCCTCAAAAAGCAGCCAGACCTCCATATTCAGTCCTGGACTGCTCCAAGTACTCCATGGTCGCAGGCAGCGCCCCCAGACCATGGGTCCAGTCTCTTCGCGATTATATCTACCATTATCAGAAACAATCTGATTAATTCCGGTGAAAATTCAGCATTATCTAGTTTGCATCCGGAAAGCCTTTCTTTGAGGATGCTCAAACCGACGGTTTTCTTTGCGGAAACAGGGAGTTCTTTCTTCTGGCAAGGAAAAGAACCGTTTCCGGATGGAAACTATTTAGCAGTGTGTTGAAAAAGTCCCGACATAACAGCCGGCAGCCAGCCCCCGGTTTGAAGCTCTTCAACCGGGTCCTCCGTCTTGACAGAGCATATAACCATTGTTACCTGATTGACACTCTCAAAAACAGAGTGCCGGCCAGGTAAAAATATGACTTTAGATAAAAGAAAAACCGATGTCCTTCTGACCATTGTTAAAAATTATATATTAACAGGTCAGCCCGTAAGCTCCAAGGCTGTGTCCACGGATTCAAATCTGAAGCTCAGTCCGGCTTCCATCAGAAATATTATGGGAGATCTGAGCGATGAAGGCTACATAGAACAGCCTCATACTTCGGCCGGCCGCATTCCTACGGCCATTGGATTTAGGTTTTATCTGGATTCCAATCTGGAGATAGAACCCCTGTCCCGGGGAGTAGAGGAACAAATCAAAACCACCCTGACCAGCGTGGGACCGGATTTTTCCAAGACCCTCAGCCAGGCCTGCAAAATACTCTCCTCCTTTTCCAGTCAGATAAGCCTGGTTATCGCCCCGAGTCACCAGCTCATCCGCTGGCAGCAGATAGATTTCGTTCTGCTTAGACCTGGCCTGGTCATGTCCGTACTGGTAATGGAAGGAGGCATGGTCACCAACCGGGTCATTAATGTGGACAGAGATATAAACGGTGATGATCTGGTCAGATTCAGCAACTACCTCAACGATCATTTTCAGGGCAAAACCCTGCTTCATGTCCGGGCCACTATCCTGAATCAGATGCACAGCGCCAGAAGACAGTTTGAAAACCTTTATGAAAAAGCCCTTAACCTGGCCAGACAGTCCTTTGAAGATACCAGCAGGCAGGTTTATATGGAAGGCACTCACTATCTTTTTCAAAAGAAAGATTTTTCTGATCTGAACAAGATGCGCGAGCTCTTTAAAATGCTCGAAGAAAAATCCAAAATCCTGAAACTTCTGGATAAAACCATTGAAAGCAAAAATCTGAACATACTTCTGGGTCAGGATGAACTAAGCCAGTTTACGGTTATTTCTTCACCGTACAGCATGCGCGACGATAACATCGGAGCTGTAAGCATAATTGGTCCCACCAGAATGAACTACTCAAAAATCGTCCCGGCTGTTGACTTAACAGCTAAAATTCTTAGTCAACTACTCCAGGAAATATACGAAACCAGCCCGGAAGCTGATGGATCTGGTTAAAAATCAATGATTATTACGGAGGTTGGAATAAATGTCCCCAAAAAATGAAAAAGTGAACAAGGAACAGCCTGCCCGGGAAGATGAAGATCAGACCAGTCAGGATGAGCTGCCTGAAGTTGAACTGTCTGAAGAAGAACTAAGACAGGCATGTCATGAACAGATTTGTCCCGGATGCGAACTCCTGGAGGAACAGAAACAAAATGTCCTGCGTACTCTGGCGGAAACCGAAAACTTTAAAAAAAGAGTAATCCGGGAAAAGGAAGAATTCTGCAAATACGCGGTAACTTCTTTTGTGGAAGAAATCATTCCGGTTATGGACAATCTGGAACTGGCCCTTGAACACGGCCGCAAGAATGAGGCCTGTAAAGACCTGGTCCAGGGGGTGGAAATGACCCTGTCACTTTTCAGCCGGGTTCTGGAAAAAAACAACCTGATCCAGGTAGGCACTGTTGGCGAGGAATTTGACCCGGGATTCCACGAGGCGGTTGCCCAGGAAGAGCGCGACGACTTGGAGCAAGGGACCGTGTGCCAGGTTTTGCAGAAAGGTTATGTCTTGAATGATCGACTGGTCAGACCGGCTAAGGTCATGGTCAGCAAAAAACGTGAAAAATAAAAAAAATCTTTGGATCACCTTTACATCCAGGATTTAATAATTATGAAAACAACCAGTTAATTTGAATAATTTTAAGGAGGCTTTCAAATATGGGAAAAATAATCGGAATCGATCTAGGTACTACCAACAGCTGTGTCTACGTGATGGAGGGAAAAGAAGCCAAGTGCATCAGTAACCCTGAAGGAGGCAGAACAACGCCGTCTATCGTGGCTTTCACCGATAAAGAACGCCTGGTTGGGGAAATCGCCAAAAGACAGGCCGTAACCAATTCAGAAAAAACAATTTTTGCCTTTAAAAGACTTATGGGCAGGGAATTCAGCGACCCGGTCATCAAGAGCTGGGTTAACAGCTGTCCCTATAAGATAGTTGAAGGACAGGGCGGAGACGCTCATATTCAGGTGGGTGACAAAAAATACAGTCCTCCGGAAATCTCGGCAATGCTGCTCCAGAAACTGAAAAGCGATGCTGAAGCCTATCTCGGTGAAAAAGTAACCGAAGCTGTAATTACTGTTCCGGCATATTTCAATGATAATCAGCGTCAGGCTACCAAAGACGCCGGAAAAATAGCCGGACTGGAAGTCAAGAGGATAATCAACGAACCTACTGCTGCTTCTCTTGCCTACGGCGCCGACAAAAAGGAAAATGAAAAAATCGCTGTATTCGATCTGGGCGGCGGCACCTTTGACATATCCATCCTGGAAGTAGGAGACAATCTGGTAGAGGTAAGATCAACCCACGGAGACACCTTCCTGGGCGGTGAAGATTTTGACCACCGGGTAATTGACTACCTGGTCAGCGAATTCAAAAAAGACAACGGCATCGATCTTTCCCAGGATCGCATGGCCCTGCAAAGACTTAAGGAATCCGCTGAAAAAGCCAAGAAAGAGCTTTCCACCACCATGGAAACAGATGTCAATCTTCCTTTTATCACTGCGGACCAGAACGGCCCCAAACACATGAACATCAAGCTTTCCAGGAGCAAACTCGAAAGCCTGGTGGCGGATCTGGTTGATAAAACACTACCCCCCTGCAAAAAGGCCCTGGCCGATGCAGGTCTCAAAGCTTCTGAAGTAGACCAGGTTCTTCTGGTAGGCGGCATGACCAGAATGCCTCTGGTTCAAAAGAAAGTAGCTGAATTCTTTGGAAAAGAGCCTAATAAAAGCGTCAATCCCGACGAGGTCGTCGCCATGGGCGCGGCTATCCAGGGAGGCATCTTCTCCGGTGAAGTCAAGGATGTCCTGCTTCTGGATGTTACTCCTCTGTCACTGGGCATTGAAACCATGGGCGGTGTATTTACCAAGCTTATTGAAAGAAACACCACCATACCAACGCGCAAGAGCCAGATATTCACCACTGCCGCGGACAACCAGCCAAGCGTATCCATTCATGTACTCCAGGGAGAACGTCCCATGGCAGCTGACAATATGACCCTCGGACGTTTTGAGCTGACAGGTTTGCCTGCCGCTCCCAGAGGAGTACCTCAAATAGAAGTCACCTTTGACATTGACGCCAACGGCATAGTCAACGTTTCCGCCAAGGATACCGGGACCGGCAAGGAACAGTCCATAAGAATCACAGCTTCCAGCGGACTTTCAGAAGATGAGATCAACAATCTGGTCAAGGAAGCCGAATCGCACGCTGAAGAAGACAAAAAGAAACAAAAGATCATAGAAGCCCGCAACCATGCTGACACCTTGATCTACACCACTGAAAAATCCCTGCGGGATCTTGGAGATAATATCGACGCTGAACTTAAGGCTGATATTGAATCCAAAACCGAAGCTCTGAAAAAGGCTATGGAAGGAGATGACGAGCAGGCCATCCGTACAGCTACCGACGAACTTTCCCAGGCTTCTCACAAGCTTGCTGAAAAACTCTATTCTCAGAAAACTGAGGAAGGTCAGCAGGCTGGACCTCAGGCTCAGGAAGGTTCCGAATCCGAACAAAAGGGTTCTGGCGGTGATGAAGATGTTGTGGACGCGGATTATACTGAAGTTAAATAGTTTCAGCATACCGAAAGAAGGACTTTCCGGATGGAAACTAAATAGTTTTCCATCCGGAAAGTTTAACTTTAAAGGTCCAGGGCAAATATTGTCTTGACACCGACTTAATACCCTTCCTATTCTGGCCCGGCTCAAAAAATTGAGCCGGGCTTTTTATATAGTCCGCCTTATTAATTTCTTTATACAATCCTGGAGAATCACCAGCACAATGTCTTCAACCAGAACAATCATTCTTTTGCTCTGTCTGTTCGTTATTTTTGCCTGCGCCGATAAAAAAATCGTCCCTGAACCAGTTCCTTCAGAACCATCTCTCATGGAACAGGCCGCAGACTACTGGGATAAAAAGAACTACTCTGCAAGCCAGAGTTTATACCGGAAGCTTACCCGTCAGCCCGACATCACCCAGAAACAGGAAATAATTATCTGGCAGCGCCTGGCTGTAAGCGCTTTCAAAAATGAAGATTATAAATCAGCTCTTGAGGCCCTGGAAAAATGGGCGGAACTGGACCGCCGGGCGAAACAGTCCTGGAAATGGCATGAAATGTTTTCTGTCTCTCTAAAAAAAACCGTGGGAGAAAATTTTTATATCAGATACCTCAGTGATCTTCTTCAGGACCTGCAGGCCCCGTATGACCTCAGGAAAAACGCCGCCCTGGCCCTGGCCGGATTTCATTTTGAAGAACGCAGATACCCTGAATCCATGTCCATCCTGGAAAACTTTTATGCCCGCACTGACAGTACCGCGCGCCAAAAAGAGCTGGAAAGGGACTACCGTACATATCTGGAACAGTTTACCCCGGATCAGCTGATGTCCGCCCGCGCTTTTCTGGATCAGGAAAAAATACATTACTTTCCCTGGAACGTTTTTTTGTGGTCCCTGTATTCCAGACAACTGGAAAATGACCCGTCCAGCTGGGAATCATTAGGGCCTTTGCTGGAGACTTTAAGCCGTCAGGGTGAATTCGCAGACCAGGAACCCTATGCCAGACAGTTCAAAATATGGCTTGAAGAATTTGGCCGGCCTGTCCGTGAAATTGCCATGCTTTTGCCCTTAAGCGGTCAGTTCTCCTCTTCAGCCTGGAAAATTCTTGACGGTGCAGCAGTGGCTCACTGGGAAATTCTTCAGGGAGAATCCCGGATCATGATAAGAATAATCAATACTCACCAGGAAGGATGGCTTGAAGAGCTCAGGGCCATGGACTCGGTTTCCATAGTGGGAGGCCCCCTGTCACGCGGCACCTGGGAAAAAATCACCGGATCGGGGCTGAATAAAGAAAAGGTTTTCTTTACTTTTCTGCCGTCAATTGATGACGAAGGAAGCCGGGGATGGAGATTTTTCACCAGCCCTGAAGATCAGGTCAGGATTATGATTGACAAGGCTGTCTTTGATCTGGGCTTCACCGATTTTGCCGTATTTTACCCGGAAGATGACTTCGGCCGGACTTATGCCCAGGTCTTCTGGAAAGAAGCCGTTAAAAAAGGCGCGCGCATCAGCGGACTGCAGAGTTATCCCCGGGATGAACCGGAACGCTGGAATAATATAGTAGCTTCTTTCCTTGACATTAAAGATAAAGACAAAGACCATAAAAATATTACTCCTGGATTCCAGGCGGTTTTTATTCCTGACAGCCTTTCCACGGTAAAAGGACTGCTTCCCCAGTTCTTTTATTTTGACCAGAATCAGCTGGTGTTTATGGGTCCCATGCTCTGGTCCCAGGCATTCTCTCCAGATACTCTTGAGCAGCAGTACTTTTCCCTGTCCATGACTACGGGCGCATGGCTGAATGAAGACTCTTCCCCGGCTGCTGCCGCCCTGCAGGCCGGAATGAATAAAACTGTTCAGGGTAAACCTGATCTGTGGACGGCTTTGGGATACGATTTCATCAGGTTTGTTAATAAACTTAAAAATCTTCCTGCTCCCGAACAAAATGAAGAAATAAATAAGCAGCTGGCCGGCAACAACTTTCAGGACTGGAGCATGGCCCCTGTTTCCTGGGATAATCAGGGCAGGGCCTCCCAGGACCTTTATGTGCTGCAGTTAAACAAGGACAAACTCTCCCGGGCGGATATGAGTTATTATAATTCACTTATTCAGATCAGAAAGGCCCGCAAAAACCAATGGCTGGAAATACTCAGGAAAAAAGAAAAAGACACGCATACAGCAAATTGAGGCGTGTGAAAAAATCATTCTCCGGGGAAAATCACTGACAGCGTTTGAAAAAGTCTTTACTCCACAGGCTGTCAGGTGATCATTTCTCATTATTTCTCGTTTTTTGTAACCGGCTTGCAGGTATAACAGCATACGTAAGAGTTTGAACTTTTTACAGCGACAAAGCCAATTGAGAGATTTTCAACTGCCAGATAAGTTACTAAAATATTTATGGAGGTCAAAAAACCATGGGAATATCTAAAGAACAGGTAACCAGGATCGCAAACCTGGCCCGGCTTGACCTTAAAGAGGAAAAGATCGAAAAGTTCGCAAACCAGTTCAGTGACATAATCGGCTATATGGATAAGATGAATTCTATGGATACCAGCGGTGTTACCCCGCTTTATTCTCCCTCGGACAATGTCTCTGTTCTGCGCCGGGACAAGGCCGAAAGTAAGTATGAGCGACAGGACGTCCTTGCCAATGCGCCTTTACAGGACGGAAAATATTTTATAGTTCCCAAAATATTATAATAGTCAGGATTTATGCATGAAAACTCCAGCAGAAAAATCATTGCTCCAGATCAGGGATTCTCTTCAGACAGGACAGGTGCGGGCACAGGAAGTCGTTGAGTCCTGCTTTGACCGCATTACCTCTACCGAACCCAAAATCAATGCTCTGTTGTCCATAGACAAAGAAACCAGCCTGGCCAAAGCTCTGGAAATGGACAAGGCCGGCCCTGACCCGGACCTGCCGTTATGGGGAATTCCCGTAACCATAAAAGACGTGATCTGCACCAAAGGTTTCCCCACCACCTGCGGATCCAGAATCCTGGAAAATTATCGCCCTTATTATGAAGCAACCCTGGTGGAAAAACTGAAGAATGCCGGGGCCATCATTGTGGGTAAAAACAACATGGATGAATTCGCCATGGGCTCTTCCAATGAAAATTCAGCCTATAAAACCGCCAGAAATCCCTGGAATCTGGACCATGTACCAGGAGGTTCAAGCGGGGGGTCAGCAGCTGGAGTTGTATCCTGTCAGTGTTTTGCCTCCATTGGAACCGATACGGGAGGCTCTATTAGACAGCCCGCCTCATTCTGTGGAACAGTCGGACTCAAACCCACTTATGGCCGGGTATCAAGATTCGGCCTGGTGGCCTTTGGCTCTTCCCTGGACCAGGCCGGTCCCATCACCCGAACAGTGGCTGACAGTGCTTTAATGATGAACATTATTTCCGGGCACGATCCCAAAGACTCCACTTCGTCAACCCATCCGGTTCCGGATTATGTGGAAGCCATCTCCAGGCGGGAAGACCTTAAGGCTCTGCGCGTCGGACTGCCAAGACAGTACTGGGAAGAAGGCATAAGCCCTGATACTCTGGAATGCTGTCAAAG
>JAWOGL010000063.1:0-5349 GCA_046496945.1 Desulfonatronovibrio sp. | reverse complement strand
CTCCTGGCGAGTCGCCAGGAGGAAAATATTCAGTCTGTCTTACAGTCTGCCTTTACGCCGAGCGCAGCAGCTTGCCCTGCACCTATCTTGGCAAGGATGATAATCGGCACTGCGCATGAATTACTTACTCGGAACACGGTAGATAGGTGCACGGGGGTGGCTGATAAATTATTTTAGAAACCTTAACCCCGGGCAGGCTCGGGTTATGGTGAACAGTTACAAATTCTGACCAGTTTACAGCTTTGTCAGACCCCCAGTCTTTATGAGCAGCCGATTCTATCATACCCACGCCCTTGACTACTTCAACCAGACCATAGAGGTTGATCCTTCCTCATTTCCAGCTCCCAGCCCGGTTATCTTTTCGCTGCCTGCCGACGTCCGATCCCTGATCCCTGGCTTCTGACTCCTGTCCCCTGTCCCCTGACTACTGACAACTAGACCTCTGATCTCCGACTTCTGCCCTCTGATTATGGCTTGATCTGTCTTGATTTTTCTGTTCAAACTTCACAGGTGAGAAAAAGTGACACATGGATGAGTTTTGTTTGTAGAAAAGGTATGCTGGCTAAAATACTTTCCTCTTAGCACTGCAAAATAAACATGGACCATTTCGCATGAACAGACAGCAGGAAGAAATAATTAAACTTATCCAGCAGGGTGAAGGCGTAAAAGTCGAGTTCAAGGAAGCACGCCAGGATCTCAATAAAGACGTATTTGAAACCGTTTGTGCCTTTTTAAACCGGCATGGCGGTATGCTCCTTCTGGGTGTGAAGAATTCCGGGCGGATCCAGGGCATAGACCCTGGATTTGTCCAGAAAATAAAAAATGATTTTGTGACCATCATCAACAACCCCCAAAAAATAAATCCAGCCTGCTATCTCTCCATTGAAGATATTGTGGTCAACGATAAAATCCTGCTCAAGATATATGTGCCTGAAAGCTCACAGGTTCACCGCTGCAACGGCCGGATATATGATCGCAATGAAGGTGGTGATTTTGACATCACCAACCATACCCGTATGGTGTCCGAACTTTATCAGCGCAAACAGACCTCATATTCTGAAAATACTGTATATCCTTATGCAGAACTGTCCGACCTCAGAGGGGATCTTATCAGCTGGGCAAGAAATATCAGCTCAATCCAGCGCAAAGACCATCCCTGGCAACAAATGGACGACATGGCACTGCTGAAAAGTGCTCAGCTGTATAAACACGACTTTGTCACCGGTAAAAAAGGAATGACCCTGGCTGGAATTCTTCTTCTGGGAAAGGACGAGACCATACTGTCAGCAGTTTCCCATCACCGTACCGATCTTATCCTGCGTAGAGTAAATCTGGACCGTTATGACGACCGGGATGATGTCCGGACCAATCTGATTGAAAGCTATGACCGGATTATGGCTTTTGTTTCCAAACATTTGCCTGATCCTTTTTATCTTGAAGGTGATATGCGTATCAGCATAAGAGAAGCCATTTTTCGGGAAATTGCTTCAAATATACTAATACACCGAGAATTTTTGAACCCGTTCCCAGCCAAAGTAATCCTTGAAACCGGCCGGGCTGTCACGGAAAACAGTAATAAACCTCACGGCATCGGACCCATTGATCCCTCATCTTTTTCACCATTCCCCAAAAATCCAATTATTGCCCGCTTTTTCAGAGAAATCGGCAGGGCAGACGAGCTTGGCTCAGGCGTGCGCAACCTCACGAGATACGGCAAGGCCTATGGCGGGCAGGAGCCGGAGCTGATTGAAGGAGATATATTCAGAACCATTGTGGGAACTCCTGATTATGGCCACCATGATAAATCTTCTCTCAGGCAGCTGACCGGGGAAGTTACCGGGGAAGTTACCGGGGAAGTTACCGGGGAAGTTCAAAGACTGCTTAAGATCATAAAAGGTGAACTCTCCAGGGTGGAAATGCAGCAGGCACTGAACCTGAAGCATGAAGATCATTTTCGTAAAGTTTACCTGAGTCCGGCCATTAAGACAGGACTTGTTGAAATGACCATTCCAGACAAGCCGCAAAGCAGCAGACAAAAATACCGGCTGACTCAAAAAGGGATCAATTTGTTGAAAAGTATATAACCTCGCAGAATAATAATGGTTCATCCGGTTAAAGCGTACTTTCGCGTAAAGAAAAGAATATCTCACGCCCGGGCCGAAGCGGCCCTAGAGGCACCCCGGTGAAATCCGCCCAGTTAAATGGCGGAAATTAAACCGGGTAAACTCCGCTGAGACTGCGTCCCCCAATGAAATCCAGCACAGCTGGACTGCCAAGGGCAGTATTTCACGGGGTAAATATTTCACTGGGCAGGCAGAGCAAGGCAGGAGGAAGAGAAAACAGTTGGAAGAAAATCTAATATTCATATCCCCCGAGTTGGGGGCTATAAATAGGTGCTCCCCGCCCGGGGCGAGTACCTTTTGCATTACTGTGCTTCGCAGAAATGCAAAAATGACTTCTCTTCTCAGCGCCCTCCGCGCTCTAACGAGTCTTCGAAGTGGGCGAGAGACAAAAATATCTTCCGCTTTGGCCCAAACGGGCGGTTAGTATGGTTTTGAGCCTTTACCCAGCTTAGACAAATGCTGGCCTCCCATGATGATTTGAGACAAAAGATCGAGGAAATGGAATCAAAATACGATGAACAGTTCCAGGTAGTGTTTCAGGCCATACAGCAGCTCCTGGATAAAGACCAGCAGCCGGGAAAAAAGATTGGATTCCTTAAGGAAGATCACACTGAATACGAAGAAGACTAACACCCCCCGGGATTATGAGCAGCCACTTCTACCATACCCACGCCCCTGAATACTTCAACCAGACCATAGAGGTAGATCCTTCCTCATTTCTCCTTCCTCTTGTAGAACACCTTACGCCTGGATCAAAAGTTCTGGATATCGGATGCGGATCAGGCCGGGATATGCTTTGGCTGACAGAACGCGGTTTCCAATGTACAGGCTTAGAACGCTCCCCTGACCTGGCCGCCCTGGCGTGATTAAATGCGTAAGCACCTCGAAGAGGATTTAACTGGGGCGACTCTAGCGATCCCGCTTTTAGCGGGAGAGCGGGCGAGAGATAAAAAGACTTCTTCTTTCCAACCTAAAATCCCGATCAGGATTATTTGCTTGCAATTCAAACCTTCATATGCTAATTCGACCCGATAAGGAATATTTTGATCTTAAAATGCTCGTGACAAACAATTTATTCCCCATCGGGATAAGCGAAAAACATCATGACCCAACCAGTTGAAGATACCAGGAAGATTGGCCGGATAATATCCGAAAAACGAAAAGCTGACGGACTGACTCAGGCCCGGCTGGCTGCACTTTCCGGGGTAGGAGTGCGTTTCGTGGGGGAGTTGGAAAGAGGAAAACCCACGGCCCGTCTGGACAAGCTGTTTAAAGTCCTGGATGGCCTTGGCCTGTATCTGGATGTGAAAAAAAGAGGCGAATAGGCCATGGATGAGTCTTTGCTGGTACACTTTAATGAAACCTTGACGGGAAAACTATGGCTGGACGAAAACAGGACATATCATTTCAGATACGTCCCTGAATGGCTCCGGGATCCTCGCTCAATACCTTTATCTGTATCTCTTCCTCTGCAGGATGAAACCATGGCCGGCGATGCGGTGAGATTTTTCTTTGCCAACATCCTGCCTGAAGGCTCTGTCAGGGACAGGATTGCCGCAAAGCTTGGCCTGTCCACAAAAAATATTTTCGGTCTGCTCAGGGAACTGGGAGGTGACTGTGCCGGGGCGATCAGTCTGTACCCTGAGGGGGCTCTGCTGTCGGAAAGACAAAAAGCCTACCGGAAGTTGAGTGCACTGGAACTGGAAAAAATTGCTGCCGACCTTCCAAAACGTCCTCTGCTGGCAGGCGAAGATGGCTTGCGACTTTCCCTGGCAGGAGCCCAGGACAAGCTTCCCCTTCGCTTTGACGGCAAATCCTTTTACCTTCCTGTAGGTGGAGCGCCAAGCACTCACATTCTTAAACCTTCCATCCCCCATTTGAAACGTACGGTTTTTAATGAGGCTTTCTGCATGGCTCTGGCGAGAGCGTGCGGGCTTCCTGCTCCTGAGTGTACTGTCTTAAATTTAGGCAGTAACCATGCTCTGCTGGTAGCCCGGTATGATCGCCTGGTGGACCATGAGGAAATCCGCAGAGTGCATCAGGAGGATTTCTGTCAGGCACTTGGCCAATCGCCCGAGATCAAGTATGAGGCTGAGGGGGGGCCGGGCCTGAAAGGCTGTGCAGATCTTTTGCGCAGACACAGTGCTTCTCCTGCCAGAGATCTGATGCTTCTTTTAAGATGGACACTCTTTAATGTCCTGCTGGGCAACGCGGACGCTCACGCCAAAAACCTTTCCCTTCTCTATGATCAGGGAAAGGCGCCAAGGCTCGCCCCGTTCTACGACTTGATTTCAACCCTGATGTACCAGGAACTGAGCCGGAAGATGGCCATGAGGATCGGAGGAGAGAACAGGCCGGAATGGTTGATGAACAGGCATTGGTGCAGAATGGCCCGGGAACTTGATCTTAAACCAAAGTTCGTCCTGGATGAACTCGGTCTTTTTTGTCAGGCCGTCCGGGAGGCTGTTGATCCGGCACTTGAAGGGTTTGCCGAGCATTCTTCTGCGCATGCTTTTCTGGACAAACTGGCTGGTGCGGTGAAAGACAGAACCGAGCGGAACATGAAGGAAATTAACTGAACATACCAAACCGTTCAAAGTGAAGACTTTTTCTCACCATGGAGAGCAGGGAGTTCCAGGGAGGGGAAGAAAATGGAGAAAGTGGGGGGAGGCTAACAGGTTAATTGTTGACTCTATCCGTTAAGCCGGGGTCGGACCTGGTCAAGTCATTGAATATTTCGAGAAAATCTCCCACAAAGGCCCTGATTTTGGCCTTAGTAACTTACCGCTGAAATGCTGTCACAAAAAACAAGAGAATATTCCGGCTAAGATCAGGGCTGCGAGTCTGGCAGTGGGACTGTCCCTCGCTTGGACTGAATCGAGATAGAGGTAATAATCTTCATTTCGGAATAAATGATGATACTTGTATATGGGCCTGCCCGGTGAAACAACGCCCCGCGTTCCAGCTTTGCTGGGTTTAACTGGGCCCTTGCGGGGACTGTCCCAGGTTTCGGCAATGTACTTCTTCACACTTGAGTTGCGGGCACAGCCCGCATTAGGGTGAAGATCATGCGCGCCTTTACTCAGCTCAGGCAGATGCTGGCCAGCAGCGTCTCGATTCGCCCCACAAGCCCTTCGGGACGGTCCTTGAACAGCCGTGCGGCCTCATGCAGCATTCTGTCCATATGCTGGATATGGTTTACCGCCGCCTCTCCGGTAAAGGCCTC
>JAWOGL010000271.1:0-10967 GCA_046496945.1 Desulfonatronovibrio sp. | reverse complement strand
GAGCCGCGATAATAATTGCCACTGTTGATAGGATGATCATCTTTTTCATTACATTCCTCCTGTTTGATATATTGCTGAGTTTTTAAAAGTATCCATACTAAATTGGTATAAGGTAAAAATTGAGTATGGCAATATTTTTTTCAACAGTCATTTGCTGCTTAGATCAGCAGAAAATATGCCAAATTTTTATGTATATAAGTATTTGTTTTCATTAAAATATTTTTCAGGATTGAGCTGAAGGCCTTCCTGTCAATTGAAATCTCCGCGCAGTTATCTCTCCTGACCCCTGATGTTTACATTATATAGATGCGCCGGGTATTCCGCATTCTATGCAGGCATGCCGGTACTTTTCCAGTGAAATCCGGACTGCCCGGCATGGTCTGGTCTTTTTGATTTGTGGGTCTTGATTTTAAAATAGTGATCATGTATTTAATCACATGATTAATCATGTGTCATAAATTTTATTGGATCAGGGATTCGGAGCTTGTATTCACGCAAAACTGCACATCCCTGCTTATTATGATCAGACTGCTGAACAAGGAGGATGCATTGAAGCCTGTGAGTTTTAATCTATACTGCAAGGATATTGTTGAAATAATGCATGAAGCGCTTCTGGTTGTCGCCGAGGACGGGACCATCCAGATGGTGAACCGGGCTCTGGAGGAAATGACAGGCTATAAAAGGGAAGAACTTCTGGACAGGCCCTGCACAATTTTCAAGTGCGATGCCTGTAAGCTTTTAAGAAATGCATCGTCTCAGTACTGGTGCAGGCTTTTTGAGAAAAAACGGATCTTGAAGCGCAAGTGTCATATCATGCGCAAGGACGGTTCATACGTGACTGTTCTCAAGACAGCAACTATTCTAAATGATGATGACGGCAATCCCCTGGGTTCGGTGGAGATCATGACTGATATATCAAAGCTGGACATCCTGGACACCAAAGTTCAGCAGCTGTCCCGGATGCTTGACCAGGATACGGTTTTTCACGGAATGGTGGGATATTCCCATCAGATGAAAAAAATATTTGAGCTTATTGAAAAGGCCGCCCAGAGTGATTTTCCCGTCTTTATATCTGGTGAATCCGGCACAGGAAAGGAACTGGTGGCCAGAGCTGTTCATGATCTGGGTCCACGGTCGGATAAGCCTTATGTTCAGGTCAATTGTGCCGCTCTGAGTGAATCACTGCTTGAGAGTGAACTGTTTGGTCACGTAAAAGGGGCTTTTACCGGGGCCCTGCAGCACCGCAAGGGTCGTTTTGAGATTGCCCATAAAGGAGACGTCTTTCTGGATGAGATCGGCGATCTTCCCATGTCGGTGCAGGTCAAGCTTTTGAGAGTGCTGGAAAACAAGACTTTTGAAAGGGTGGGAGAAAGCCGTTCCATTTCAGTTGATGTCCGCCTTATAACCGCCACCAATAAGAACCTGCCCGCGTTTATTGAGCAGGAAAAATTCAGAGAAGATCTGTTTTACCGAATAAATGTAATTCCCATTGTACTTCCCCCGCTTCGTCAACGCAAGGAAGACATCCCCCATCTGGTGGATTTCTTTATCAAACGGCTGTCGGCCAATAACAAGGCCAATATAAAAGGACTGAATCCTCAGGCAATGAAGCTGTTTATGGATTATTCCTGGCCGGGCAATGTTCGGGAGCTTAAAAGCGCTCTTGAGTATGCGTTTGTAGTGGCGGATTCAGATTTGATCAAGCCGGATCATCTGCCGGACAGTCTTTACGGCCGGGCTGCCGCTCCTGCTGAAAATGTGGAGAATGACAAGCCCCTGGCAACTACTCAGAAGGATGAACTTATCCAGGCGTTGCAGAAAAGCAGAGGCAATAAGTCGGAAACAGCAAGGATTCTTGGAATCAACCGGGTGACCGTTTTGAACCGGATGCGCAAATACGGCATTGATCTGAAAAAGGATATTGTATTCTGATTTTTTGTAACTATTCACCACATACGGCATATGTCCTTTCAACCACCCTGGATTCCGGCTTTCGCCGGAATGACGGAAAAAGGCAACCGCCTGCTTTAACCGTCACCCCGGTCCCGGATCGAGTCCGGGATGACGGATCCGGGGTCCAGGTCCTGTTATTCGATTTTGCTGAATAGTTACGATTTTTTAAGCTTAACCAAGGTTAATCTCGAGTTAATGTTTAACAATGAAAGTCTTGACTCAGAAATCAGCTCAAACTAATCTGAAACTGATGATCAGAAGACAATTGCACTTGTAGAACCATTTTAACGAGGGGGGGACGCCATGAGACAATTCTGGAAAGAGCACGGCAGAACGCGTATCTGGTGCATGCGATTGGGATTCATTGCTCTTCTGGTAATTTTTGCAGCCGGACCAGCCGTAAGCGTGCAGGATGATGATCAGGAAGATGACGCAGATTACGGTGCTGCTGAAGCCAGGAAGTTTGTTGAGCGTCCTGAACACTGGATTACCGCGGATCACTCAGAGTTTGACGCGCTGGACAAGGAATTTACCTCCGGTCCTGAAGTAACAAAAAACTGCCTGTCCTGTCATAATGAAGCCGCCAAACAGGTTCATGAGACCATCCATTGGACATGGATGTGTCCTGCTGATCCTAATGAGGAGATGGGCAAGAACGGACTGACCTACAACAATTTCTGAATATCCATCCACAGCAACGAGGCTCGTTGCACATCATGTCACGCTGGTTACGGCTGGGACGACAAGGACTATGATTTTTCATCGGAAGAAAATGTAGACTGTCTTGTCTGTCATGAAACCACCGGAACCTATGAGAAATTCCCTGCCGGTGCAGGGAACCCGGTGAAAGAACCCAAAAAGCTAGGGGGAAAGACCTATTATCCTCCGGACTGGAACAAGGTTGCCGAATCAGTGGCCAGGCCTAAAAAAGCCAACTGCGGGAGCTGCCATTTTTACGGCGGTGGAGGTGACGGGGTGAAGCATGGTGATCTGGATTCCTCTCTTTACAAGCCGGACAGGGATCTTGACGTTCATATGTCGCCGGATGGTGGAGGATTTGACTGTGTTCGCTGTCATACCACCACCGCGCATAAGATTTCCGGCAGATGCTACAAGACCCCCGCGGTTACAGAGCATAAAAGCCTGATAGATGATGAACAGATAGACCGCATTTCCTGTGTGTCCTGTCACACCATGACCCCGCATAAAGGCGGTCATAAAGCCAACGATCATACCGATGTAGTGGCCTGCCAGACCTGTCACATTCCTGAATTTGCCAGGGAAAAACCCACCAAGATGTGGTGGGACTGGTCCACGGCCGGGCGCATGGATGAAGACGGAAAACCTTTTACAGAAAAAGGGCCTTATGGAAAAGAGGTATACAACAGCAAGAAAGGTTCATTTGTCTGGGAGACCAATGTCATTCCTGAATATGACTGGTTTGACGGACGCATGGAGTACATCCTGCTGACTGATACGATCAATCCTGAAGAAGCGCCCGTAATGATCAACCACCCCATGGGCGGACCCGGCAGGGAAAATTCCTTTATATATCCTTTCAAGGTCCACAAGGGAAAACAGCCCTATGACATCCAGACCAATGAGATGGTCGATATCCATCTTTTCGGCAGCAAGGAGTCAGGGGCCTACTGGAAGAATTTTGAATGGGGTCCGGCCATTAAGACAGCCATGGATTTTACCGGCCGGGAGTTCAGCGGCGAATATGACTTTGTGGAAACCATGTACTATTTCCAGATTTCTCACATGGTGGCTCCCAAGGAAGATTCTCTGGAGTGCGCTTCGTGCCACAGCCGGCAGGGAAGACTGGCTGATCTGGCCGGGTTTTATATGCCCGGCAGGGACAAAAACGACCTGCTCAACATGACCGGATGGCTCGTGGTGGCACTTTCTGTGGCAGGTGTGACTATTCACGCCCTGGGCCGGGTCATAAGCTCAAAACGCAGAAAATAAGGCGCAAATACTTATAATCTGCTGAATAGTCATGTTTAACAGGTTGTTGAGAATCACCCAATTGCGGTGGATGAAACGCAATTGCCTGGTGAACGACTTTAAAATTTGTTTTCTATTCAGCCCAGGAGGATTTTATGGAAAAAGGTAAAAAAATTTATTTATATACGAGGTTTGAACGTTTCTGGCACTGGTCCCAGACTCTGCTGATCATTCTGCTGCTTCTGACCGGGTTTGAAATCCATTCCACATACTCTTTGTTCGGATTTCAAACAGCCTTTGTTATTCACAATTACTGTGCCTGGATCTGGCTGATTCTTTACGTGTTCATTGTTTTCTGGATGCTGACCACCTCGGAATGGAAACAGTATGTTCCCACTTTTAAGAAGCTTTTTCAGGTCATGATGTATTACGCGGTGGGTATTTTTCAAGGCAAGCCCCATCCGGTTCCCAAGACAAAAGGAGCCAAGCACAATCCCCTTCAAAGGCTTACTTATCTTGGTATTGTTACTTTTCTGGTGCCTTTTCAGATTATAACCGGCTTTCTTTATTATTATTACAGCAAATGGCCTGATCTGGGGTGGGACTGGCAGCTTTCCACCGTGGCCTTTCTGCATACGGCCGGAGCCTTTGCTTTTCTGGCCTTTCTGGTGGTTCATGTCTATATGACCACTACCGGGCATACCATCCTGGCTCACACCAAATCCATGATAACCGGATATGAAGAAGTGGTTCATCAGGAAAATGTTCAGGAATGGGAGTTACGAAAGAAGAGATCTGTGTGATAACGACACTTTAGCGGCAAGGTCCGGGCACGGAGACCAGTCTGGACCTTGCCAAAAAAAAACAGGATTGCCGGGCTTTCCCGGTGCGGGTTTTCAACTCTGGTTTTCCTGAGATTTTTTTCGCAGCACGGTTACGCCCTTGCCGGGCAGGGTAATGTCTGCTGAGAAAAATGCGGCCAGCCACTTCATGGTTTCTTCAGCGTAAAAAGTTATATGGGTATTGTCCCGGGTATAGGACCATCCGGCAAAATCATGGCCAGGGATTCTGAACTGGGTCTTGATGTACAGACCTCCTCCGGGCTTGAGCATATTCCATATCCTCAGGATATCCTTTCTCGGAACGCTCATGTGTTCCACCACTTCAGTGCAGGTGATGAAATCGTATTTTTTTTCTAATACCTTTGCGTCCGGGGCGAAAAACGGATCATAAACATCCATGTTCAGGCAGTGCTTTTCCAGCATGGAGGCCAGCGGAGACCCGGTTCCGCATCCAAAATCCAGGCCTCTGGCAGGGGGTGAATGATTTTGCAGCACCGCCCGGGCCACCGGCCATAAAAAACGTTGATATCTCAGATCTTCCGGGTCGTTGTTGTGTTCCAGGTATCTCTTTTTTTCTTCTTCCGGCGAGAGATGGTGCTTAAGGGACACAAAGACCAGGGCGCATATCCCGCAGATGTAATAGTCCCGGTCTTTATTGCTGAAGAAAGGTTGAGTTGTCCCGAAACACAGTGGGCAGGGCGGATTTGAGGCGGAGTTACCCAGATTTATTGTGAAGTTCATATTGTTTATGCCTGAGCATTCTTGATTCGCAACATTCTGGACAGCAGAAAATGCTGGTATGCTTTCAGGCAAGGTCTTGATTATTTTGAAGTGGACTTTTGCAGTTCATTTTCAGACCAGGTCAAGGCCAGGCGGTATTCTGTGCCGTGCAGTCCAATGGTGGTCCAGATTATATTCTTATCTACAGCCTGCTCCATATATCTGTCCTGAAAATGGTATCCGCTCCTGCCTTGAGCTTGCTCAGCCATTTTTTCTGCGGTTTCAATAAGAGATGGATAGTCTTTATATACCTCGTCATCAAAGGCATTTTTGCCGATTTCCTCTTTGTTGATATCATAGATTGTGGTGCCGTCCTTTTGCATGACAAACATTTCAACAGGAAAGTTGTGAATTTTCGGGGCGATAATGCTGCCCAGGAAACCGGGTCTGGCCAGGACGCTCACTGATCCGGCAAACCCCCCGTATTCATTGAATACAGGGTGTTCCATGTCGATTCCCACAAAACCCTCGACCATTAAAATGGCCTGACTGAGAACGGGTTTATGGGTGTTATGCAGCCGGATGATCTGTTCCTGTCTGCTGATGTCTTCCCCGATTACCTCTTTATATTCGTCTGGAGCGACATTAACGATAATCCCCTGTTCATCAACCGTGACGCAGTTATAGGCGTGCGGTACACTTTCATACAGATCCTGCAGGATATTTTCAGCATTTCCGCCTTTGAGCCCTGAAGCTGAAAGTTTTTCAGCAGCCACGGCCAAACGGCTGTCCATCTGGTGCAGGGTGTCCATTATCTGCTGCCTGACGGTTTCCAGAAGCACGGGAAACTGGAAATCAGCGATTAAGGGCTTGTCCGGCTCGGACTGGACCTCTCCGGCAAATACATCTTCAGAAACAGCAGACAATTGAACAATAAGACTCATCACCAAAATAACAAAACGAAGCATCATAATTCCTCTTTTATTAGTTTTTCAATAAGTCCTTAATTGGGAGAATGTAAACAGCCGGCAAAACTCTTGTTATTTCATCTTCTGAGGTAATGGATGAATATCAAGCGTTTCCTTGTTTGTAAACCGGACTTAGCAGGCTGTTGAAAATCTCCCAATTGGCTTTGTCGCTACAAGTTTAGTTCAACGTTCAATGTTCAATGTTCAACGTTGAAAAGTGATAAAAAAATGATTCCGGGAACTTTTTTTATTGTTTATCCGGCACCCACTTAAGTGAGTATTATCCGGGCATAAGTCTTTAGTGGCGTCCTAAGTGGGTAGCGGGACTGTCGCTTGGAATTTTTGAACAGCCTGCCTGGTAAGGATTTTTCTGGCACGCTGTTAGGATCTGCTGCTTCAGCAGGCTGTATAATAAGAGTTTTTTCAACAACCTGTTAAACATTCTAACAAAGTTCTGATTGATTTTTTTGGGAAATTTTGCTTATGCAAATTTTTGCGTCATTTTAACAGCCTGTTAAATTGTGGATCTGCGGGAAAACTGACTGCTTTGCAGTAGATCAGGAAATAAACTAAATGGTCAAAAAAAATAAAACCGTTTCCAGTTCACTGGTGGTGGTCAATGATGATCCTGCCCAGGTTTTTTTCTTTACCAAAATCCTGGAGCTCAGCGGTTTTGATGTTCAGGGTTTTCAAAGCGCGCAGGAAGCCCTGCGGGTCATGTCCGCCTCAACCAGGCCGGATCTGATAATTACTGATCTGAACATGCCCGGCATGGACGGCTGGCGCTTCTGCCGCAATCTGCGATCGCCCAGGTACAGTTCGCTGAATTCTGTGCCTGTTCTGGTGGTGTCCGCCACATTTGCCGGAGATGATACTTTTCAGACTGTTGCTGATCTCGGGGCCAATGCCTTCATGTCCGCTCCGGTTGATCCTGACGCGTTTGTTCATAAGGTCTGTTCAATGCTTAGTGGAGAATATACCCTGAGTTCGTCCAGGGTTCTTCTTGTTGAGGGGGATAGAAGTGAAGCCCTGGAACTGAAGGCTTCGCTGCAGGACCACGGCTATGTTGTTGACGCAGCCGGTTCAGGAAAGGAAGCCGTGCAGCAGTTTTCCCGGGAGGTTTATGACGTGGCGGTTCTAAAGGACCGTCTTCCTGACATGCCTGCTGAAAAGCTTCTGGAGAAATTTCTTCAGGAAAGATCCCGCACGGTCTGCATCATGGTCACGGAAGACCCCTCTCCGGAACTGCCTGTGAAGTGGATCTCTCTGGGCGCTGCCGCGTTCATCCGCAAGCCCTTTTCCCCCTTGTACCTGGTTGAGTTGTGCGCTAGAGGACGCAGAGAACGGGCGTTTCTCAGAATGGAAGAGCTGCTGGAAAAAAGAACCCGGGCCCTTCAGGAAAGCGAGCAGAGATACAGGTCTCTTTTTCAGAACAATCATACCGTCATGCTGATAATTGATCCGCGAACAGCAGACATAATCGACGCCAATGAGGCGGCCTGCCGCTACTACGGCTGGACCAGAAACGAGCTGACTTCAAAAAAAGTATCCCAGATAAATATTCTTTCTGACCAGGAAATATTATTGGAAATGAAGAAAGCGGCCAATGAAGACCGCAGCCAGTTTTATTTTCAGCATTGCCTGGCCGACGGACAGATCAGGGATGTTGAAGTGTTCAGCGGGCCCATTGTAATAAACGGCCGCACCCTGCTTTATTCTATTATTCATGACATAACCAGACGCAAGGAGGTTGAGAGGGAGCTTCTGCAGAGCAATGCCGATCTGAAGGCGGCTGAAGCCATCGCCCATATGGGCAACTGGAAATATGAGCCGTCAAAGGACAGATTTACCGGATCTGAAGGATTTTTCAGGGTTTTCGGCAATAAAGACATCCGCAAGATATCTTTAAGTGAAGTCCTGGATATTGTTCATGCTGAAGACAGGAGTCTGGTAAGCAGTAAAATGGACAGAGTGCTCCAGACTTTTGAGTCTTTTGATTTTGACTTCCGCATCATGGTCAGGAATACAGTCAGATGGATCAGGGCCATGGGGGCCGCCCAGACCAGCCTGAACGGACATTCCGACTATCTCATGGGCATGGTTCTGGATGTGAGCGAAAAAAAAGAGCTGGAGTTAAAAGAGAAACAGCAGCAGGAACATCTGGCTCAGGCATCTAAAATGGCGGCCCTGGGAACTCTGGTGGCCGGGGTTGCTCACGAGATAAATAATCCCAACAATCTGATCATGCTTAACGCCCCGATTCTGGAAAAGGTCTGGGATGACGCCCTTCCTGTTCTGGAAAAGCATTATCAGGGGGATGAAAATTTTGAGCTGGCCGGCACTCCTTTTACCCTGATGTGCGATTATGTGGGCAGGCTTTTTTCCGGCATCAATGAAGGGAGCAAAAGAATCAGCAGTATAATTTCCGAACTCAAGGATTTTGCCAGGCAGTCTTCCCTGGACATGAGCAGGCAGATAGACATTAACGCGGTGGCAAACTCAGCCCTTACCCTGGTGAACAAAACCATTTCCCGGCATACGGACAGCTTCAGGGTAATTCTGCAGCCGGATCTTCCGCAAATTTACGGAGATTTTCAAAAGCTTGAGCAGGTTCTGGTCAATCTGCTGATAAATGCCTGCCAGTCTCTTCCGGATAACAGCAGATCCATAATTATGGAAACATTTTTTGAAACAGAAAACAATTTTGTAGCCATAAGGATTAAGGATGAAGGCGAAGGGATCCCCCGGGAAAATCTGGACAGAATTTGTGATCCTTTTTTCAGCACCAGGCAGCAAACCGGGGGAACAGGGCTGGGGCTGTCCATTACCTCCGCAATAGTTCAGGATCATGGGGGGAGCTTGCGTTTTGATTCTGAACCCGGCCGGGGCACTACAGCTACCGTCTATTTAAAACCAGTAACTCAACCAGCATGTCTGAGAAAGAACTGAAAGATTTCATATATATAGTAGACGATGAAAAGAGTCTGCTGGACAGCCTGTTTATAACCCTGAAGACTTCAGGATTTGAAAACGTGGCCACTTTTAATGACGGACGGGCAATCCTGGATATTTTTCCCCTCACGGACTGCCGGGTTATGCTCCTGGACCTGTTCATGCCCGAAATGTCGGGCGAAGAGATCCTGGAACAGGTCCGGCTCAGGTGTCCCCATGTTCAGGTGGTGGTTGTTTCCGGAGTCAATGAAACAGACACTGCTGTAAGATGCATTAAAAACGGGGCCTTTGACTATCTGGTCAAGCCTGTTGATCCTCAGAGACTCGTTACCACGGTGCGCCGGGCCATGGATCATGCTCTTCTGGTAGCGCAGAATGAACAGCTGAGAAGCCGTCTGCTTTCAGGCCGGCCGGACCATCCGGAATATTTTGAGGATATTATCTCCAATGATCTCCGGATGAAATCTATTTTCAGCTATCTGGAAGTCATTGCTCCGGCGTCTGATCCCGTGCTCATTACCGGAGAAACAGGAACGGGGAAGGATTTGATCGCCTCGTCCATACACCGTGCCAGCAGGAGAAAAGGCAGGTTCGTGAGCCTGAATACGGCAGGCCTGGATGATAATATTTTTTCGGACACTCTTTTCGGACATGTCAGGGGAGCGTTTACTGATGCCCGGAAAAACCGGAAGGGCCTGGTTGAGGAAGCCGCCCACGGTACTCTTTTTCTGGATGAAATAGGAGACCTGAGTCCTGCTTCCCAGGTTAAACTTCTCAAACTGACTCAGGATAATGTTTACTGGCCTCTTGGCTCGGACAGGCCTGAGGCAAGCTCGGCCAGAATAATCACCGCCACCAACCGCGACCTTGATGAAAGACTGGGCCGGGGTAAGTTTCGCAGAGATCTTTATTATCGGATCAATACCTACCGTGTTCATTTGCCTCCCCTGAGGGAGCGCGGAGACGATATTGTGCTGCTTGCCCGCTATTATCTTGAAAAGGCCTGTGCTGAACTGAACCGTGAAAGAGAAGAACTGCGTCCAGACCTTGCCATGCTGCTCAAGTCCTATGATTATCCCGGCAATATCCGGGAGCTCAGATCACTTATCTTTGCTTCCATGGCCAGGGGAGGTCCGGATGTTATCAGAGAGATCCTGTCTGAGCGCGCAGGCCCTGACTTTGTTCCCCCGGGAGTGCAGAGTTTTGACCAGTCTCAGAAACAATGGACCTGTCCTGACCCGTTGCCCACTCTAAGTCAGGCCGTCAGCCTGCTCATTGATCAGGCCATGGAAAAGTCCGGAGGCAATCAGGCCGGGGCGGCCAGAATACTTGGCATTTCCAGACAGGCCCTGAACAGAAGAATAAAGAAAACATAGCTAATGCGGGCTATGCCCGCAACCCAAGAAAAAAGAAACCTTAACCGCCCGTTCGAAGGTTTACCCAGTTGAATACGGCTTTGCCGTAGACCGAAGGTCTATTCAACCGGGCGAGCTCAAGACGCCCCAGTTAAACCCTGCTGCGCAGGAACGCTTTCAGCGTTGTTTAACGGGGCAGGCAAAGGGCGCCCGTGTTAAACACCCCA
>JAWOGL010000129.1:0-12066 GCA_046496945.1 Desulfonatronovibrio sp. | reverse complement strand
AAAGGTGTTAACACGGATCTTCTGCTTCAGAAAATTCAGAAATCCCTGGGTATCCAGAAGGCCGCCCGCGTCCAGGTCGACTTTGAGCAGATCCATTAATTCCAGGCCTGAGTCGCCCTGGATCAGGGTTCTGAAAACCTCCATATCTGACCCGGAAAACTGGAGAACCATGTCTCTGATCTTTTTTCCGGACAGGCCGGAAGCATATAAAGCACCGATTATGGCGCCTATGCTGCTTCCGGCGATAATAGAGGGCCTCACGCCCAGTTCATCAAATACTTCCAGCATGGGAATGTGGGCCAGGCCGCTGGCTCCGCCTGAACCAAGGGCCAGACCTATGGACGGCCTGTCTGAATCCGGTGATGACTCAGCAGCCCCGGCCCAAGTGTTGAGCCGGGCCAGCACCAGACCGGCAGCTGACGCAGATATATATCCCAGAAAACCTCTCCTTGATGTGACTGTTTTCAAAAAATCCATAAGCGCGAAATTCCTCTCAGCGTGTTAGACATTGCAAAGATATAATATTGATATATATTTAACAGCGTGTTGAAAAAGTCCTTATCAGAACATATCTGTTCACCAAGTAATAGTTACCACATTTCAGCTAAAAGGATAAATCATTGTTTACATGGCTCAGACAAAAAATTCACCGGTTACGCAAACTTGTCTCCCGGACCAGATGGGTTGTAAGATTATTAAACCTGCCGATTTACGAAAAATCTCAACCAGGTCCCGGCCTGATCCTTATCCAGATCGACGGTCTTTCTTACAATCAGTTTCATAAAGCCCTGAAAGCAAAACAACTGCCCTTTCTCAGAAAACAGATTCAGCAGGGCAATTACAGTGTAAAACCCTTTTATTCCGGGGTTCCCTCAACTACTCCTGCTGTTCAGGGAGAACTCTTTTACGGAGTCAAAACCTGTGTGCCTGCGTTTGAATTTATTTCCAGGGACAATAATGAGCATCACATATCATTTTACCCCCAGACTGCCAATTTTCTAGCCCACCGTCTGGAAAAACAGGGCTACCCTCTGTTAACCGGAGGCACAGCCTACAGCACGCTTTTTACCGGCGGGGCTGAAGAAGCGCGTTACTGTTCCCAGACCATGGGCCTTAAATCCATTGCCCGGACGGTAAATCCTTTCAAATTCATGCTCATTTTGATCCTGCACATTGGAAAATTATTCCGCATTCTGGCGGTAAGCCTCATTGAATTTTTTCTGGCAATCATGGATTTTTTCCGGGGGATTGTGCAGGGCAAGAAATTCTTCAAAGAACTGGTCTTTATTCCTTCGCGGGTAATTGTCTGCGTTTTGCTGAGAGAACTGGTCCGGTTCAGGATCAAAATGGACATTAACCGGGGCGTTCCCATTATCTGCGCGAATCTTCTGGCCTATGATGAACAGTCTCACCGCAGAGGGCCGGACTCCAGATTTGCCCATTGGAGTCTCAAAGGCATTGATGATACCATTAAGGATATCTGCAGGACCGCCTCCCGTTCTGACGGCATAAAATACCGGGTAATCGTTTTTTCCGATCACGGTCAGGAAGCGGTTACTGATTATGGTACCAGGTACGGCATTAACGTAAAAGATGCCATACACCAGGCGTTTTACTCCTGGGAAAATAACTCCGGAAACACTTCTTCCGGGAAATTCAACAAAAACCAGGGCAATCTGCATAAAAAAGCCAGGTCCTTTCTGTTGAACCGAAAATTTCTCAACCACCAGCAAGATGATCCATCTCTTTCTTCGCCCGAGTCATTAAAAATTACCACCATGGGGCCATTAGGACATATTTATCTGCCGGGCCATCTTACCCCGGATTCCATAAATGATTTTGCCCTTACCCTGGTCCATGAACTTCATATTCCACTGGTGCTTTTCCGGGACAACCACATTATTAAAGCCATAAATCAGCACGGAACATTTGAACTGGAAAGCCGTCCCGAAAAAGTTCTGGGTAAAGATCATCCCTTCCTCAGGCAGGTCTCTGAAGACCTGGCCAGGGTATGTCGCCACCCTGATGCCGGCGATATGGTTATTTCAGGATGGGATCCGGCAGAAGCGCCTCTGTCCTTCAATGTCCAGAGCGGAGCGCACGGAGGACCCGGCAAGGAAGAAACCCGCGCGATGCTCCTGCTTCCGGTGGATTTAGATTCTGAAAAATCACATCTTCGCGGACTTGATCTCAGACGTCTGATAATGAAACATCTTGGCATAATAGCGTGTTGAAAAGTCCTTACCAGGCAGGTTGTTCAAAAATTCCAAGCGACAGTCCCGCTACCCACTTAGGATGCCACTGAAGACTTATGCCAGGATAATACTCACTTAAGTGGGTGCCGGATAAACAGCAAAAAAAGTTCAAGGTCGCGGCGTATTCAACAGGTGCGAGTTTGAACTTTTTGCAGGGACAAAGCCAATTGGGAGATTTTCAACAACCTGATATCCCATACAGATGATTAAACATAACTGCCAGAACATGAATACATTAAAACTGCTGAACTACAATATTCATTCCTGTCTGAACATGGACAGAAAGCGCAACGCAGCCAGAACCGCGGCCACCCTGTCCCGGCTTTGCGCGGATATCATCACCCTCCAGGAAGTGGACGTCCATCAGAAACGCTCCAATTATATCCACCAGGCTGCCTATCTTGCTGAACAACTGGATATGAATTATCATTTTTTCGCTCTCAAAAAATACTTTGATGAACAGTATGGAATGGCCATTATGAGCCGCTTTCCTGTTCTCGATGTGGTCTGCGTCTACCTGCCGGCCATGCCCGCTGCCAAACCAATAGAAAAGCGCGGATTGATCATGGCCCGCATTGACACCCCAATGGGGCCTGTAAAACTCTTGAACACCCATTTGAGTCTTCGGGCCGGGGACCGGAAACTCCAGGCCAACGCCCTGGCCCGGAACAAATGGATACAAAACTGTACCGAATCTGATGAACCGCTTATTCTATGCGGTGATTTTAATGCCGGACCAGGCTCCTTTGTCTACAACACACTTGCGGATCAGCTAAGTGACATCCAAACCATTAACCCGGTCAGACGATACCCCAGGGCCACTTTTTTTTCCTGGTTCCCTGCCCTGAGAATTGATCATATATTTGTTTCTCATCACTTATCACCTGTCAATGTTTGTGTGCCGAGGGATATGGAAACCCGCATGATATCCGATCATTTACCTTTGTACGCGGAACTTGCATTTGCTGAAAGAGAAGGATTCTAAAAATGGATATTCATGATCTGGAAATATGCAGAAAATACAGATTCGTGGAAGGCGAAGGACCATTGGACGCGGAAATCATGTTTATAGGTCAGAATCCAGGGAAAGAAGAAGATAAAACAGGAAGGCCTTTTGCAGGCAGATCAGGCCGGTATCTGGACCAGACCCTTGAAGACTTTGGTTTAAACCGCAGCAGCATATATCTGACAAGCATTGTCAAATGCAAAACCCCGAAAAACAGAAAACCAACTCAAAAAGAAATTCAAGCCTCTATACCTTATCTGGTCAAACAGATAAAAAAAATCAAACCATGGATCATCGTTCTTCTGGGCAGGGTGGCCTGGAACACTCCAAGACTTGATAACATCAAATATATTGAAACCTACCATCCGGCTGCTGCCATGAGATTCCCGCAAATCAGGGGAAAATATCTGGACGACTTCAGAAAAATCAGAGACCTGCTCAGTCAGAATTCCGGATAAGACAGACCTGTTTACCCTTTTCTGCTCCCGGTCTGGATAATGAATAATTGCCGGTTACTCAGGTAAATATGTTGCGGTAACGTCTTCCAGAAGTATCCCTTTCCGGTATGCCCTTTCCGGAAAATACTCAGGTTCTGCCCTGGAATGATCCGGGTGGCTGCCCAGTTCGATTTCTCCGGTCCAGACCACCCTGTTTTCCCAGAAGATATTGCCTTCAATTTTATACAGGTATCTGCCCGGAGCAACCGCCCGGCCCTGTTCATCCCTGCAGTCCCAGAGGGCTTTATGCTTTCCTGAAAGAGGGGTCGCCCCGCTTACCGCGTCCACGGCTCCGGAGGCCTTCTGATCCCAGCTGGCAGCCTCTCTCCATTCCCGCAGGCTTAAGGGTCTTTGCTTATATCCGCCTCTGGCCGTATACTTGGTGGCAAAAACCGTGTCTATATAATTTCCCTTGCTGTCTTCTATCCAGATGGCAAACTGATTACTGGCCATGCGGGGCTGCAGGTGCAGAAAATAGCTGATCTCCACCCTGCGCGGTCCAGGATTTTCCCGGGTTTGAACCATCCGGGCATTCTCTTCTCTGTACTCTTCTCCGTGCAATCCCGTATTCCACAACAGGTTAAGCATTATGCCCGCGGCAAGCAAAAGCCCCGGCCGAATCAGGCCTGGCCGTAAAACCAGAGATAAAAAGCGTGATATCCGGCTGGACAATTTAATCATCTGAGTGATGGGTCGTTGAATGATTCCCATACCCGGGCGGCAAGCATCTGCGCGTCAAAGCCGGCATCCAGAACCAGATCAGCGCATTCCCGGTACAGTGGATCCCGGTGAGCCAGGGTGGAAACAATTTCTTCTTGAAGGGAATGTCTGGACAGCGGCGGCCTCTGTCCCGGATGGGGGTCGGCATTCAGCCTGCTGAGCACCAGATCCGGATCGGCTTTAAGATAAACTGTCAGATACTTATCCTTTTTGAGAATATCCCGGTTGGTCTGCCTGAGAATTACTCCCCCCCCGGTAGCCACTACCGCCGTCTTCAAGATGGTGGTGTCAGCAAAAATTTTCTCCTCCATATCCCGGAAATAATCCCAGCCATGCAGAGCCACCATACTTTCTATGCTCATCCCTGCCTGTTTCTGAATCCTGTCATCAGTGTCCAGGAACCTTAAGCCGTACCTGCTGCTGATATGTTTTCCCAGAGTAGTTTTGCCGCTGGCCCTGAAGCCCACCAGATATATGTCTTGATACTTTGACATGGCAGGGACTATTTCTCAATCCATTTATCAAAATACGCGTCCAGTTCCTGAGAAGAAAAAGACGGCCGGGAATAAAGCCCGGCCTGGTTTCTCTGCCTGTAGGCTTCATAAAGTATTATGGCCGCGGCCACTGACACATTAAGGCTCTGGACCATGCCCTGCATGGGTATGTAAAGTTCATGTTCAACTTTTGCCTGAAGGTCAGCTTCCACCCCGCTGTGTTCATTGCCGAGAATCACGGCTGTGGGCTTTGTAAAATCCCAGTTATGGACGGGAACCGCGGTAGAGCTGAAACCTGTACGGACCAGGTTGAACTCTTTGGAACCCAGATCAGTGACCAGATCTGAAACACTGGCATGCCTTACCCTTTCCACCCATTTTCTGGCTGAAGCAGAAGATCTTTTGCCTGGTGCCGGAAAGACATTATTTGTGTATAAGAGGTGGACAAAGGGAATCCCGAAAGCGTCGCAGCTTCTAAGTATTGCTGAAACATTGTGGGGGTCATGGATATTGTTAATAACCAGGGTCAGATCCTTCTGTCTTTTTTCCAGGACCTGTCTGACTTTGTTTGCCCTTTGAATTGTACGTGGTTTGCTGGTCATGTTCTGTGTAAATAAATAAGATATTCCTGATTTCCTTTAGGTCCTTTTATGGATGAGGGCACCGTACCTGAGCATTTCAACCCGAGTTCATCATTTGCTTTATCAATTACCGCCTGCACTGCACTTAGCGCTACCTGTTCTGACTTTACCACCCCTTTGACCGTCATCCCCGGACCCACCTCAAACTGGGGTTTTACCAGAGCAATGACTATGCCCCGGGGTTTTAGAAAATTCACGGCAGGATGAAGCACCAGAAAAAGGGGAATAAAAGAGCAGTCAATTGTTATAATATCTACCTGTTCAGGCAGAAGATCATCAGGAGCGTTCCGGATATTGATCTTCTCCAGGTTGACCACCCGGGGATCACTGCGCAGGTTCCAGTGCAGCTGGCCATATCCGACATCCAGGGCATAGACTCTGGAAGCTTTGTACTGCAGAAGACAGTCTGTAAATCCTCCGGTGGAGGCTCCCACGTCAAGACAGACCTTGTCCTGAATATCAATTTTGAAATAATCCAGAGCCGTAAGAAGCTTGTATCCGCCTCTGCTCACAAAACGAGGCGCTTCTTTTACCCGTAAACCGGTTTCCTTTCCCAGAAAACGTCCTGGTTTATCCACCAGCACGTCAGTTTCACTCTGCCTGAAATAAACCTGTCCGGCCATGATTAATCTTTTGGCCTTTTCCCTGGATTCGGCAAGCCCCTTTTCAAAAAGAAGTTCATCAGCGCGTTTTTTTCCGGCCATCAATCTCACGCCCAGTGTATCAGACCCAGACAATGCGGATCCAGGAGCAGGGGATGATGAGGCAGAATCCGGACGGTGAACCCGAACCGTCCAGTGGCGGCCGGCCGTACTTTGCCCTCATATAATATCCAGTTCTCTTCAACCGTATCCTTTTGATCCATGCAGACGGTTTTGCGGTTTATAAAGTCGCCGTTCATATCCACCTTTCCGGAATAAATCTCCACTCTGATATTTTTACTTGAAAGACCGTTTACATATACCTCGGCGGAAACAGTCAGCTCATCTCCGGAATAGAGGCTGTCATCATCAGTGGATCTGACATTTCTGATCTTTACCTCACCCCATTTGGTCATAAGATCCATTCTCCAGGAAGCCAGGCTCTTGGCCTGTTCAAAACCATTCTTTTCCAGCTTTACAAAGTTCTGATAAGCCGGGAGATAGGCTGAGCCGGCATAATCTTCAACCATGCGGTGCGAACTGAATACAGGAGCCAGCTCTCTTAGGCCGTTCTTCATTTTTTTTATCCACTCCGTGGGCATGTTGCCGCCTGAACGATTATAAAAATTGGGAATGATTTCTCTTTCCAGGACATTGTAAAGATAATGGCTTTCCACCAGGTTCTGATATTCCTGATCCTCATACTCCTCTCCATTGCCTATGGACCAGCCATACCTGTTGTCCGGAGTATAGGCTTCGTCCCACCATCCATCCAGAACACTGAAATTAAGCACTCCGTTGGCCACCGCCTTCATTCCGCTGGTTCCGCAGGCTTCCAGAGGCCGTCTGGGATTGTTCAGCCACACATCGCATCCCTGGAGCATATAACCGGCTATCTCTATATCATAATCTTCAATAAAGACGAAATGATGCCGAAATTCCTCATTATGGCAAAACTGAATAATCTGCTGGATTATCTTTTTCCCTTCAACATCTCTGGGATGAGCCTTCCCGGCAAAGATAAACTGTACCGGCTGTTTTTTGTTATTCATTATTTCAATTATTCTTTTGACATCCGTCAGAACAAGATTGGCCCTTTTATATGTCGCGAACCTGCGGGCGAAACCAATGGTCAGGGCGCCGGAATCAAGGACTTCTCCAGCCATTTGCAATTCATGACGCCTGCCTCCCCTGGCCAGGGTCTGGGTGTGCAGCCTTTCCCGGACAAAATCCACCAGACGTTCCCTCAAACGCTCGTGAGTGCGCCAGAGTTCGGCATCAGGTATAGACTGAGACTGTTTCCAGACTCGCTGACAATCAGGATCTTCACGCCAGTTGGAACCGAGATATCTGTCAAACAGATAAGCCATGTCCGGAGCTATCCATGTGGGCACATGGATCCCATTGGTTATGGCTGCTATGGGCACATCGTCCACAGGATACTGAGGCCAGACCTTTTTCCACATATTCCTGGCCACTTCTCCGTGAAGCTGGCTGACTCCGTTGTTAAATCTGGACAGACGAAGGGCAAGAACCGTCATGGTAAACAATTCCTGATCATCACGCGGATCTTCGCGGCCCAGGGCCAGAAAAACCTTGAAAGCCAGACCCAGCTCCCTGGCGTACCCTTCAAAATATTTGCGCATTAGATCAGGGGAAAAACGGTCATTTCCGGCCGGAACCGGGGTATGAGTGGTAAAGACGCTGCTGGAGGCCACCAGCTCTGTTGCCGCTTCAAAGGACATGTCATGTTCACGCATGAAAATACTTATCCGCTCCAGACCCGCAAAGGCGGAATGTCCTTCATTCATATGAATCACGCGGGGATTAAGCCCCAGGGTTTCAAGCGCTCTGATCCCGCCTATGCCCAGGACAATTTCCTGCTTCAACCGCATTTCCCAGTCTCCTCCATAGAGCTGGGCTGTAATATCTCTGTCCTGGGGATCATTCTCACTGAGATTGGTATCCAGAAGATACAGACAGACGCGGCCGATCATGGCTTTCCATATACCAATTTTTATTCTGCGGTCCAGCAGCCCTATTTCAACGAGCAAAGGATTTCCTTCTTCATCTTTAACCTGAACCAGAGGCATTTCTTCGAAATCATTCACCGGATATCTTTCCTGCTGCCAGCCATCACCTGTAAGATACTGTCTGAAATATCCCTTTTGATAACAAAGCCCGATGGCCACCAGAGGAAGATTCAGGTCACTGGCCGATTTAAGATGATCTCCGGCCAGTACTCCCAGGCCTCCTGAGTAAATAGGCAGAGAAAGACTTATGCCGTACTCCGCGCTGAAATAGGCGATAACTGATTCTCCCCGGGCCCCCTCAAAATTGAAAGTCGTTTTAGTCTCTGATCTGTATTTTTCCAGACTTTCCGCGGTTTTGTTCAATCTATCCAGAAAAAACTCATCCCCGGATAATTCCTCAATAACATCCGGGGAGAGATGATTGAGAAAGCTGACCGGGTTCTGCCTGCAGTTTTTCCATAGTTGATGATCGATCCGCTCAAACAGCTCGGAAATATCATGTTTCCAGGAAAACCAGAAATTATAGGCCAGATCCCACAGGGCGGTCAGGTTATCAGGAAGTTTAGGAGTCACACTATAGATTTTTAAAGGACGCATTCTTCTCCTCCCATTATGAGACTTTTTAAAATATTTTGCCGGACAAAACCTCAAATTGCAAGGACTCATTTAATCCTTGCAGGTTTTAACGCTTAAAGTTATTTACATTAATTCGTTTCCAACCGGAAAGTCTTTCTTTTGGGTATCTTTTTGCCTGAACCCTGATCAAACCGTAAGATCATTCTCGTTTTTAGATTTAGCCATAAAAACATTGCTGTAACCGGGTTTAAAAATATGAATCACCACATCAAGGTAAAAATTAAGTATCTCAGAAATACGGATAAGACCGGAAACAACCTGGGGTATTCCACTTTATTTTCAGCTGGAATCGATCTCAGAGCATTTATGGAAGAAGATGAAATATTACTGGCTCCAGGCTGCAGATATCCATTCCCCACTGGAATATGTATGGAAATAACAACTCCGGGAGTAGCCGGATTTGTATATTCAAGAAGCGGTCTGGGTACAAGACAGGGTCTTGTGGTCAGCCAGGGGGTCGGAGTTATTGACCCGGATTACCGGGGTGAGATTATCGTCTCCCTGCTCAACAACTCTCCAGAAGAAAGAATAATAAAAAAGCCCCAGCGAATTGCCCAGCTCATATTTCAGCCTTTTTTTCACGCGGACCTGACCACTGCGGCTCAACTGTCCACCACCCAGAGAGGTTCAGGAGGATTCGGCCATACAGGAAATCAATAATCTGGGTTTAAAGCGGAAGCAGCCCACAGGCCGGAATCATCACACGGAGAATCAGATATGCCGGACAACCCCACTTTACAAGACAAAACCAATAAGTATTTATGCCCCACTTATACCAGATATCCCCTGGCTGTAGAATCTGCCAGAGGCTGCCATTTGTACGACTTTGAAGGCAGGGAATATCTGGACCTGTTGTCCGGAATCTCAGTGTGCAATCTCGGGCACGGTCATCCGGAAGTTGTTTCGGCCATAACGTCTCAGGCCAAAAAACTGATACATGTCAGCAATCTTTTTTATCAGGAAGAGCAGGTTGACCTGGCAGAGAGATTAACTTCAACCTGTTCTCTGGACAAAGTCTTTTTCTGCAATTCAGGAGCGGAAGCCAATGAAGGCGCCATTAAACTGACCCGCAGGTACATGCACGAAATCCTGAATCAGAACAGATTTGAGATAATAACCCTCAAGGGATCTTTTCACGGCCGAACCCTGGCGACTCTGGCCGCTACAGGACAGGACAAGATCAAGCAGGGATTTGACCCGCTGCCCTCGGGATTCCGGACTATTCCAGTTGGTGACAAAGATGCTGTTGATCAGGCCATAAATCCGCATACAGCAGCCATCATGGTGGAGATTATCCAGGGCGAAGGTGGCGTCAGGCTTCTTTCTCCCGGATTCCTGGAAAAAATTGTTCAGACCTGCCAAAAACACAATTTACTGTTCATTGTTGATGAGATACAAACCGGCATGGGCAGAACCGGCAGATTCTGGGCCCATCAGCATTACGGTCTTAAACCGGATATTATTACTTCGGCCAAGGCCCTGGCCAATGGGCTGCCCATGGGAGCGGTCCTGTGCACTGAAAAAATATCAGCTGCCTTTGCCCCTGGCAGTCACGGCACCACCTTTGGAGGCAATCCTCTGGCCTGTGCAGCAGCCCTGAAAGTCCTGGAGATTATGGAACGCGAAAACCTGGTAAAACAATCTGACCGGCTGGGCCGGGAGGCTCTGGAAATATTTGAACGAATCAGACAGAATCATTTGCAGAAGATAAGGGAAATCCGGGGAAAGGGCCTGATGCTGGGGATTGAGCTCACCTTTCATGGAAACCGTTTATGGAGAGCTCTGCTTGAACAGGGCTTTGTCCTCAACCTTACCCAGGATACGGTTTTAAGGCTCCTGCCACCCCTTGTCATTTCCAGAAAACATATTGAAAGCTTTGCCATGACCCTGGATAAACTTTTGCAAGATCCCCGCCTCTGCCAAGGATAGCCCATAAATGTACTCACTGACGGTTAAAGACTCCCCGGAAAACATTGAAAAGATCCTGCCTCTGCTGCATCGGCACATAAGCTGGGGCTGGGAAGAAAAAGATCAGGACACGGTAATCATACATTTTTCCGGCGAAGACCCGGCTGTAAATTTCAAACGCCTTGTCCGCAAAGCAATCCCGGACTCTTCATCCCGGCTTCAGCCTGTCCAGAGCCAGGACTGGACCGAAGACTGGAAACAATACTTCACCCCCATCAATATTGAGAATACTTTTATTATTTTGCCTGACTGGCTTGAAAACACTCCATCCCCTTTGATCAAAATAATCATCACTCCTAAAATGGCCTTTGGCACTGGACACCACGCCACCACCAGCTTATGCCTGCAAGCTCTGTCATCGTTATTTCATAAAAAAACAATAACCAGAGACTTCCGGTTTCTTGATCTGGGAACGGGATCCGGCATACTGGGTATTGCCGCAGCAAAACTGGGACTTAAAGGAACCGGGCTGGACATTGACCCGGCCGCCATAGACAATGCCAGGGAAAATATCGCCTTGAACAAAGTCCATCACAAATTTGAAATTAAAACGGATGTCCTCCATAACCTGGATAAAAATCAAAAATTTAATCTCATATTTGCCAACATCCTTGCTCCCACACTTCAGGAACTGGCCGGGCAGATAATATCCCGGCTCAGTACAGACAGGTACACTCTGATTCTTTCAGGGATACTGGATAGACAGGCATCCGGTGTGGCTGAAACATACATCAACCTTGGCTTGAATACTCCGGAGGTGATACACCACGGAGAATGGTGCACCCTGGTATGGAGTCATAATTCAGGGTAGCAGTCCGGCCCGGAGCCTGAAACTGTCATATTCATTCAGCCTGACAGCATGTTGAAACAGTCCTTAACAGGCAGGTTGTTCAAAAATCCCAAGTGCAAGGAGCAAAAAAAGTTCAAGATCGCGGCGTATTTAGCATACGTAAGAGTTTGAACTTTTTGTAGCGACAAAGCCAATTGGGAGATTTTCAACAACCTGCTGAACTTCCAACTCAAAATGTCATTATGAACAAAGAAAAAATTCTTCTGAGCTATGGTCGGTCTGATGCCATACTAGGGGCAACTCCTGTCGGCCATTTAGCTAATATGGCCGCACGTAACGAACCTCTCGATTCTAGCCATCTATCGACCGAATACCGCGTTTTGTG
>JAWOGL010000071.1:0-33337 GCA_046496945.1 Desulfonatronovibrio sp. | reverse complement strand
GCAGCGGCAGCCGTTACGGAGTTGGGTCAGAACTTTTACATCGCACTGATTTCTCAATCCGTCTGGCCGGCAATTGCAATCAGGTCCGGGGCCGGAATTTTTCCTGCCTTGTCTGCGAAAACGAGCCCACATGGTAATACTCCTTCAGGTTCAGGTTGTTGTTTAAAACGACATAAGTGATTGTTGTACTGATTGTCAATATCAATTATATTGTTTTAAAAAAAGTCAAATAGTTTGACTTTGAGAGTGAATGTCAATCATGGTTTTTTTTGTCAAGAGATTTATTTTTTGGCGCATTCACTGCATATACCGTAAAGGTACATATTATGTCCGGTCAGGGTGAAACCGTTCTTGCGGGCCAGTTTTTCCTGGAGTTTTTCAATCCTCTCTTCAAAGACTTCCACACTTTTGCCGCATTTTTTGCAGATAAGATGGTCATGATGACTCTGGCCGAAATATGGTTCATACCTGGTCACCCCGTCACCGAAATCAACCTCTCTGGCAATGCCTGAATCCGACAGGAGCTTGAGGGTCCGGTAAACCGTGGCCTGGCCTGTTGAGGAGTCTTTTTCCTTGACCAGGCCATAAAGTTCTTCGGGTGATATATGGGTGTCAATGCCCCAGAAGACATCGAAGATCAGGGCCCTCTGGGAAGTAAATTTGAGCTTTTCCCTGGCCAGGTAATTAAAAAACTGTTCCCGTGCTGCCTGCATAATTTTATTATTATAAGTTTGATTTTGAATTTCCTTATCTCTTTATCTTGACCTGAAATGACTTGTCAACTGCAATATTTATGGATTAGGTAAAAATTGAATTTTTAACAACGGGGCCTGTTAATGATTAAAGTTTTGTGCTGTCCTCAAATGGCTGAAGTGGCCGGCAGACTGTGTGAAAACAATGAGTTATGCCAGCCGGGAGAAATTTCCTGGAAAAGGTTCAGGGATGGTTTTCCGGATATAAAGATAAGCAGGGCGGCCGGGCTCAGAAACAGACACGTCGTATTCCTGGCCTCTTTTGAAAATCCGTCTGAAATATTCAGGCAATTGTCTGTTATTTATGAACTTCCCAGGCTGGCTATTCAATCGTTGAAGGTTGTTCTGCCCTATTTTTCCACCGGGACCATGGAACGGGTGGAGCAGGAAGGGGAGATAGCCACAGCGTCCACTCTGGCCAGGATGCTTTCGCATATTCCGGGCACCCTGTCCGGCCCGGTCCAGATAATTATTTATGATATCCACGCCCTGCAGGAGAGGTTTTATTTTTCAGATAATGTAATCCCCAGGCTGGAAACCGCCGTTCCTCTGCTGCTGGAAAGGTTGAGAAAAATGCAGAACGTGGCTGTGGCTTTTCCGGATCAGGGGGCCTGGAAACGTTTTGGCCGCATGTTTGAAGGTTATCCGTTGATCACCGCCCATAAAATAAGAGAAGGTAATGGACGCAGGGTGATTATCCAGGAAGGCCGGCCACAGGGCAGGCATGTTGTTATTGTTGATGACCTGGTCATGACCGGAGGGACCCTTATCAAATGCCGGGACGCACTGATGGAGGCGGGTGCCGCAAAGGTCAGCGCCTATATAACCCACGGGGTTTTTCCGGATAAATCATGGCAGAGATTCTGCGGGCAGAAGTTTGCCAACTTCTGGATGACTGATTCCTGTCCCGGCACGGTTAAGGAAGTTGCCGCGCAGGAGCCTTTTGAAGTCTTGTCCCTGGCCGGCGATATTGCCGGAAAAATATCCTCTGATATTGTTTCCTGATCAGTCTCCGGATTCTGACTGTTCCAGCTTTCTATACAAAGTCCTTCTGCCGATTCCAAGGATTGAAGCGGCTTTTCTCTTGTTATGATTTACTTGCTCCAGAACGTAGTCAATATACTGCTGTTCCACCCTGGCCAGACTTAAGAGCTGGTCTTCTCTGTCAGGAATATTGCGTACAGGGGTTACTCCGCGGTGGGCTTGACCTGTTCCGGATTCTCTTATTCTGGACGGCAAATGTTCAGGCCTGATGTATTTGTCATCGCAAAAAGTCACGGCCCGCTCCACCGCGTTTTTCAGCTCCCTTACGTTGCCCGGATATGAATAACTTTCAAGCATGGACAGGGCTTGTCCGTCAAATCCCCTGATATTTTTTCCGGTCTGGATCTGAAAAGTTTTCAGAAACTTGCCGGCCAGAAGCGCCAGATCTTCCCCTCTCTCCCTCAAAGGGGGTATGTTCAGGGTGAATGTTTCCAGTCTGAAGAAAAGATCTTCCCTGAAGTTTCCCTTTTCTGTTTCTTTTACCAGGTCCTGGTTGGTGGCCGCCAGGATGCGCGCATTGGTATCCTGTTCATGGTTTGCCCCCACCGGCTTAATCTTGCCGTCCTGCAGGGTGCGCAGCAGTTTTGCCTGAAGAAAAAGGGGCATCTCGGATATTTCGTCAAGGAGCAGGGTTCCGTCCCGGGCCTGGGAAAACAAACCCTGTCTGGTCTTGCTGGCACCGGTAAAAGCGCCTTCCTGGTGTCCGAAGAACTCACTTTCCATGAGATGTTCGGGTACGCCGGCGCAGTTTACTGCCAGAAAAGGGCCTTTGCCGTGTCTGCTTTCTTTGTGAATGGCCCTGGACACAAGCTCTTTGCCTGTTCCTGATTCGCCCAGGATGAGCACAGGGCCGTCCGCTCTGGCTACTCTTTTTATTTGATCGAATAAGAGACGCATTGGTTTGCTTTTACCGATGAGACCATGAAATCCGTCATCGTCAAGCAGGCTTTTGAACATGCTTATTTCCTTGCGCATCCGCCGGTTGCGCAGGATCCGGTTTACAGTAAGCATGAAATGATCCAGGTCCAAAGGCTTGGTCAGGAAATCCTCGGCTCCGGCCTTGAGGGATTCCACTGCTTTGGATATGGTTCCGAACGCGGTTATAACCAGAAAATCAGGGAGGGTTTGAGCAAAATCCATCTGCGATCTGCGCAGCAGGTCAAGGCCGTCCATGCCCGGAAGCCTTAAATCCGTGATGACCAGATCTGGAAGCCATTCGTGCATGAGGACCAGAGCCTCTTCCGCGCTGCCTGTCCATTTTGACTCCATGCCCTGGTCCATAACTTCCTGACCAAGGAGCAGGCCAAGTTCCTTGTCGTCCTCCACGATGAGTATCCGGGTCAGCCCGGTTTCTTTGCTGGGTGTATGCATGTTTTCTTCTTTATGTTTGATTGTCATTGATTGCCGGGTAAGCTTTTTCAGCCGTTTGTTTGCTGTTGTAAGCAGGGAGAAAAACCCGGAAACAGGCTCCACCAAGACGGCTTTGTCCGGTTTCGATTTTTCCCTGGTGTTCCTCGATTATTCCGTGCGCCACGGACAGGCCAAGGCCGGTGCCTGAACCCACGTTTTTGGTCGTAAAAAATGGTTCAAACAGTCTGGGTCTGATATCTTCATCAATGCCGGGCCCGCTGTCTTCCACCTGATACCAGGCCCATCCATCATCCAGTCCCCAGGACAGGATCACCTGGCCGTTTGCTGCCGCCTGGACCGCGTTTCTGAGCAGGTTAACCAGGACCTGTTCTATGCGTACAGGATCCATCAGGATGCTGTTTTCGCCCTGTTCTCCCCCGGCCTCCAGAAGTACTTCCTGTTTTTTTGCTTCTTCAGATATGCCTGCCAGGGCGGACCGGGCCACCATGCTCAGAGTCACAGGTCTTTTCTGCAGGCTTGAGCTTCGGCTGAAATCAAGGAGCTGCCTGATGATATATTCCATGCGGCTGACTTCGCCGCGGATGCTGGTAAAGGTGGTTTTCAGATCCTGAGACAGATCTTTTTTTCTCAGGGCTCGCTGGGCCCTGGCCGTGACGATGCTTAGCGGGGTGCCCAGTTCATGGGCTATGCCCGCGGAAAGCCGGCCAACGGCAGCCAGTTTTTCTGATTTTCTTAGTTTTTCCTGAAGGATTTCCTGCTTTCTGCGTCTTTGTTTTATTTCTTCCTGGGCGCCTTCTATGCTGTCCAGCATATGATTAAACTGTGTGCCGATGGCTACGATTTCTTTCGGACCCTGCAGCTGGAAGCGGTGTTTCCGGTCTCCCCTGGCCACTCTGGACATGCTGGTGATGAGGTTTTGAATATATTTACCCAGGGCCCTTTGCTGACCAAACAAAACCAGGATGGTCATTATGAGCAGGCTCAGCCCCAGAACCAGCTGTCCCTGCATCCTGATGGTCCGGATATAGTTTGTGATGTCGCTTTTTTTACGGGTGAGCTGGAGCATTCCGTTTACCTTTCCTCCGGAATCAAACAAAGGGATAAAGTGGGAATAGACTTCCCTGCCGGCTACGTCGCCATATCCTCCGTGCTCTTCCCCCTCGTCAATGAGATCGCTGAGTTTTTCGCTTTGGGGTTCTGATTCCAGAGTGCCGGCCAGGGCTACTTCATCGCCGTTCTGATCAAACAGGGAAGCGCTGTAGATTTCACCTATGGAAAAAGCGGAATCCAGGGCACTGTATATGGCCTTGGTCTCCCCTCGCTCCAAGGCATAGCTCAGGGGAAGCTGAATTGCCTGGGCTATAAGTTCCAGGTCACGCTGCATCCCTTTTTCAATATTTTTTTCCAGAACACTCAAGGCCATGTGGCCGGTGAACGCAAGGGCCAGAGCCAGGGGCACGATTACATAAATAAGCAAGGTGGTGCGCAGGCTTACCCGGTTGAAAAGAGAATGCACCAGGTTAAGTAGTTTGTGTCTTTTATTGCACATGTGTCTAATCTATACATTAATAAGAGTTTCATCAAGGTCTTGAGAACAGCTGGGATTTTTTCGCTTTTATTTCAGAAAGAGTTATTCTATGTTCAGCATCGTTTTTGGATTGTGAAGTTAACCCGGTACAGAGATGATGAGCAAAACGTCAGTTTCAGCATCCTGATAGAAAGACTTTCCGGATGGAAACTAAGCATAATACCACAGGAGGGAAAAAAATGAATCAGGAAGCACCCGGGCGCAATCTGGCCCTTGATCTGGTCCGGGTTACCGAGTCGGCGGCCCTGGCGTCATCACGCTGGCTGGGCCGGGGGAATAAAGTGGAAGGCGATAAGGCTGCGGTTGACGCCATGCGCCTTAGTTTCAACGCTCTGGATATCCAGGGAACAGTTGTAATCGGTGAAGGAGAAAAAGATGAGGCTCCCATGCTTTATAACGGTGAAAAGCTGGGAACCGGTAAAGGTCCGGAAATGGATGTGGCGGTGGACCCGGTTGAAGGAACCAGGCTTCTGGCTTTTGGACGACCCAACGCCATTGCCGTGGTGGCTCTGGCTCCCAGGGGCACCATGTATAACCCGGGCCCGGCTTTTTACATGAAAAAGCTGGTGGTTCCGTCCCAGGCCAAATACCAGGTTGATATCAAGATGCCCGTAGCTGAAAACCTGCGCAGAGTGGCCAGAGCTGTGGGCAAATCAGTGGACGACCTGGTTGTTTTTGTGCTGGATAAACCCAGGCATAAGGAACTCATCAATGAAATTCGGCAGACGGGCGCCAGGATCCAGCTTCATACCGACGGCGATGTAGCGGGAGCTCTTATGGCGGTTACTCCGGGAGGGGATGTTGACCTTATGATGGGCACTGGAGGCACTCCAGAAGGAGTTCTGGCGGCAACGGCCATCAGGGTCATGGGCGGAGAAATGCAGGCCATGCTTGATCCTCAGTCCGAGCAGGAGAAAAAGGCCCTAACAGATGCCGGATACAATCTTAGTCAGGTTCTGACCCTGGAAGAAATGGTTATGAATGACGATGTTTTTTTTGCGGCTACCGGGATTTCCGGAGGCACTTTTTTAAAGGGAGTTGAGTTTACCGGAGAAGGGGCAAAAACCCATTCCATGGTCATGCGGGGGCGTACCGGAACTTTCAGGCGTATTGAAGCCCTGCATTCCTTTGACAAGCTCATGCGCATCAGCGCGATTAATTACAGATGACCAGTAACATAACCGGAGATGTTAATGCAAAAAAATAAACCCGTAATTATTTCACCCTCACTTCTGTCCTGCGATTTCGCCCGTCTGGGTCAGGAGCTGACTGATCTGGAAGAAGCCGGATTATCCTGGGTTCACTGGGATATCATGGACGGGGCGTTTGTGCCCAATATTACTTTTGGTCCGCCTGTGATCAAGGCCTGCAGAAAAGAGAGCAATCTGTTTTTTGACGTGCACCTGATGATTGAAAATCCGGACAGGTATCTGGATGATTTTGTCCAGGCCGGGGCTGACCTGTTATGCGTTCACGCGGAAACATGTGTTCATCTGGAGCGTACAGTGTCTGAAATAGCCAGGCTGGGAGCAAAACCTGCTGTCTCCCTGAATCCGCACACTCCCCTTAATGTCCTGGAATATATTCTGCCTCAGCTTTCCATGGTGCTGATCATGAGCGTCAATCCGGGATTCGGCGGACAGAAGTTTATTCCTTTCAGTATGGAAAAGATATCCAGGCTGAAGGCCATGATAAAGGATGCCGGCTCAGATTCCCTGATTCAGGTAGACGGCGGGGTTACCCCTGACAATACTTATGAACTGGTGAAAAATGGTGCTGACGTCCTGGTGTCAGGATCGGCATTTTTCGGTTTTCCCCCTTACAAAGAGAGACTGGCGGTTTTTGAGCAGGCGGTTCTGCGCAGGGGATAAGCGCTGTGAAGTGAAGAAACCCGGTTGAATGTTTGGAGATTCAACCGGGCAAGCTGAAATAAAGGAGTAGGTTGTTAATGTTTTGTCAGGGCAGCAGGCCAGGCTCCTGGCTGGCGGCCATGCGTGCGGCCACGGTCCGGCGCTTACATTCTTCACACAGGTCCAGGTGAACTGGAATGTAATCAGGCCCCATTTTTTCTCTTACCCAGGAGCTTAGTTTTTCCGGTGGTGTTGAAGCTCCGCATCCGGGACATTTCACTGTCCGCAGCCGGCCAATGACTTTGTTTTGTAAAACAACAAAACGTTCCCCTTTGTGTTCCTGAATATTTATGATTCCGGTGGGACAGACAGAAGCGCACATGCCGCAGCCGATACAGGTTTTCCCGGGATCTCCAAACGGAGGTTCAACCTTGATTTCATGGCTTCTCCCGGACAGCAGCAGGACATTGCCGGCATACTTTTCGCAAACCCGCACGCATAGTCCGCAGACAATGCACTCCTTTTTTTCCTCAGGGAAACGGGATTTTTTAATTCCAAGTTCTCCGGCCATTTTTCTGATGATTGCAGAATCCGGACAACGGGCCAGCAGGAGTTCCAGGATCATGGCCCGGCCTTTTATGACATCTCTGGTGTCAGTTCTGACTTCAATTCCATTGCGGACAGGATAATTGCAGGCAGTGACCATTCTGGTCCGTTTTCCGTCAAAAACCTCCACCGTACAGATCCTGCACAGACCCGCAGGTTCGAGCATGTCCAGGTGGCAGAGGGTTGGGATATATATGCCGACCCGGGTCGCTGCCTGGAGAATTGTTTCATCCTGTTTGACCTGTACCGGTTTTTCGTCAATTTTAACGCGGATCATTGTTTTTTCTCTTCCGGTTTTAAATCAGCTGTCTGATTCTTCACAATTTCAATGGCCTTGAATTTACATGTTCTGTAACACTCCGCGCATCTTATGCAGTTCTCCTGCTCAATAAAATGGGTTTTCTTTTTTTCTCCGCGGATGGCATCCGCGGGGCAGACTTTGGCGCACAAAGTGCAGCCGGTGCATTTTTCCGGATTAACGCTAAGGCTGAACAGGTCTTTACACACTCCGGCCGGACAGAATTTCTCCCTGATATGGGTTTGGTATTCCTCATGAAAGTAGTCAAGGGTGGAAAGCACAGGGTTGGGAGCAGAAGTGCCCAGACCGCACAGGGAAAAATCAGTCATACATTTGCTGAGCTCCTGCAGCAGATTCAAATCCTGTTCCTGACCTTTTCCCAAGGTGATCCGGGTTAAAATCTCAAGCATCTGCTTAAGTCCCTCCCTGCAGGGCACGCATTGGCCACAGGATTCTTCTGAAAGGAAAGAGGTAAAATATCTGGCCACATCCACCATGCAGGTGTTTTCGTTCATGACAATCATGCCGCCGGAGCCCATAATGGAGCCGGCCTCGGCCAGATGTTCAAAATCCATACTGATATCCCGCATGCGGGCCGGAATGCACCCTCCTGACGGTCCCCCGGTCTGGACCGCCTTGAGCTTTTTTTTGTCTGGAATTCCTCCGCCGATGTCGTAGATGATTTCTTTCAGGGGCGTACCCATGGGCACTTCCACCAGTCCAATATTCGCCACGTCTCCGGTAAGGGCAAAGACTTTGGTGCCGGTAGATCTTTTTGTGCCGAAGGATGCATACCACTCTCCGCCCTGAAAAACGATTTCCGGGATATTGGCGAATGTTTCCACGTTGTTCAGGTTGGATGGCTGTTCTCTGAAGCCGCGTTGAGCGGAACGGATATATTTGGCCCTGGGCCGTCCCGGTCTGCCTTCCAGGGAGGCCATGAGAGCGGTGGATTCTCCGCAGACAAAAGCTCCGGCACCGGTGGATATGCTGACGTGAAAGTCAAATCCCGAGCCCATGATATTGTTTCCCAGAAGTCCCAGCTTTTCCGCCTGACGGATGGCCGTGTTCAGCGTACGTACTGCCAGAGGGTATTCATACCGGACATAGATGTAACCCTGGCTGCTGCCGATGGCATAGGCGCACAGGATCATGCCTTCCAGCACGCTGTGGGGATCTCCCTCCAGAATGGAACGGTCCATAAAGGCGCCGGGATCTCCTTCATCAGCGTTGCAGATGACATAACGCGTGCCTGGATAATTGGCGCAGGAAGCCCATTTGATTCCCGCGGGAAAGCCTGCTCCCCCGCGGCCGCGGATTCCCGAAGCCTTAACTTCGTCAATGACGTCCACGGGCTTCATGGAGTCCAGAGCAGTGGCCAGGCCCCGGTACGCGCCCAGGGCTATGGCGTCTTCAATATCACAGGGATCTATGGTGCCCACGCGTTTAAGTGCCAGCCTGGTCTGACGGTTGTAATAGGGAATGTCTTCAACCGTTGCCGCAAAACCCTGACCTTTGCCTTGGAGCCGGTATTGCAGCCTGTTGATAAGTCTTCCCTGCAGCACAGTCTCCTGAACTATCTGGTCGGCGTCCTGAGGCCGGACTTTTTGATAAAAGATATGATGCGGCTTGAACAGAACCAGAGGCCCTCTTGAACAAAAACCGTGACAGCCGGTAGTCTTGAGCCCCGGGACAACTTTCCCGCCAACCCGGACATCGTCCATAGACTTTCTTAAAGCTTCAGCTACCTCGATGCTCCCGCCTGCCTGACATCCTGTGCCGCAACAGACTGTGACTGCAGGGGCGTCGGGATCTTTTTCCCTGACCAGTTTTTTTCTGTACTGTTCCAGGGCGGCAATGTTTTTCAGCCTGGGATAATCCGGCATAATGCTTTCACTTGTGTTCATGAGCCTGTTCTCCCCGGGCTGAACTTAGAGAATCAATGATCTCTGATAATTTTCCCGCGCTGGTTCCCGGATAATATTTTTCGTCTATAACCGCGACCATGGCCAGAGCGCAAGCCCCGACGCAGTTTACAGTCTCCAGGGTGAACATCCTGTCCGCGGTGGTTTCGCCGGTAGATATGCCCAGTTTGCTGCCGAGCCGGTCGACCACTCTATGGCTTCCCTTGAGGTGGCAGGCGGTACCGGTACAGATATTAATGATATGCCTGCCTCTGGGTTTAAGACTGAGGGAAGAATAAAAGGTGGCAATGCCGTAAACCTGAGTGAGAGGTACATCCAGTCTGGAGGACAAATGCTCCAGGACTTTTCCGGGCAGGTATTGACACTCTTTTTGCACAGCCTGCATTATCATGATCAGATGTTCTTTGTTTGCCCCGAATTCCTCATTGATTATCCGGTCAATTTTTTCCAGATCTATCTGGTTTTCGCAGGATTTGCACGATGTTGTCATTGGCTGTTTTCTCCGTATTCAGAATGCTGTTGCATTTGATATTACAGTCTGTGCCGCGTACCAAGTTCATGACCAGGAGCCATTGCCCGGGGTTTACTGATCAATCTTTTCCAGGCTCAGACATCCGGTAGTACATCCTGCTACGCAGGCCGGTTCCAGACCCTGGCCCAGCCGGTCCTTACATAAATCGCATTTGACCACCTTTCCCGACACCGGATCCCACTGCGGGGAGCCCCAGGGGCAGGCAATCATGCATGCCCTGCATCCTACGCATAAAGTCTGGTCCACAAAGACTATGCCGTCTTTGGTTCTTTTCTGCATGGCCCCGGTGGGACAGGCGTTAACGCACCACGCGTTTTCACAATGGAAACAGGAAAGATAAATATATGCCGCTCTGGGCATGTTTTTTATTTTCTTCGGGCCAATGGTGACAATTCTGCACGGTAAAGGGCCCTGGTCAAGGCGGTTGATTACCTTGCAGTGTATTTCGCAGCTCATGCAGCCTATGCATCTGTCCCTGTCCTGGACCAGACGGTATTTATTCATGGAATCTCCCGGTTTTATCTGAAGTCAGTATCAATAAACGGGTTAATTGAAGTCCAGCTAAAAATAGTTATATTACACTTTTAGCATGAAAGTCAAAGGCAACTATAGGCCCGGCCTGCCAGAGACTTACTGTCATCTGACCTCATTCAGGAACTGCAGGTGTCGATCATATTGATTAAGGACATCAGTGATGATCTGGTCTTTAGTCCAGTTCATTATATCGTAATCCTGTCCGCCTTCTTTTAAATGAACTTCCGCCCGGTAAAAACGGGTCTTCTCAGTCTGTTTTTTTCGAGTGTCCGACAGGGCAAAGACCGGCGGGCTGTAAGGACGAGGCCTTACAGAGTAGAAAAAATCTATTTCCTCCTGGTGCAGGACCTCCAGCCATACCCGTCCATCCTCTCCTTCCTGGACTTTCGCGTCCAGATTTCTTTTCTGGAGTTCATCTTTGAACTCAGTCAAGGCAGGCTTGACTGTACCCCGGATGAACTGTTCAACTTCATTTTTCCCGGGCTGATGCACCAGGGTTTTGAGGTGTTTTTTCCAGGAGCCGGAAGTCATGGCGGCGGGGGTCATGTAGGCAGTCTGCAGGGCATTTTTTTTGACCGCGTCAATTTGCAGTGCCCGGAACAGTCCCAGGCACATGAAGAGCATGATTAAGGTGAAAGGCAGGGCACTGGCGATGGTCGCGGTCTGTAGAGCGCCAAGACCTCCGGCCAGAAGCAGCACGGCTGCCACCACCCCTTCGGCAGAGGCCCAGAAAATCCTTTGCCAGACCGGCGCTTCTTCCTCACCGCCGGAGGTAAGCATGTCAACCACCAGTGATCCAGAGTCGGAAGAGGTCACAAAAAAGGTTACTACCAGAGTGGTGGCGACAAGAGAGGCCAGGGTTGAAAAAGGAAGGTGTTCGAAAAACTGGAACAGGGCTACGGTGGTATCCGCTGCCACGGCGTCTCCAAGCTGAGTGACGCCGTCAACCAGGATCATGTGCAGCGCAGTGTTTCCAAAAAAAGTCATCCACATAAAGGTAAATCCCACAGGTACCATAAGTACGCCGATGACAAATTCCCTGATGGTCCTGCCTTTGGAAACCCTGGCTATAAACATGCCCACAAAAGGGGACCACGCGATCCACCAGCCCCAGTAGAACAGGGTCCATCCGCCCAGCCATCCTGTAGGCTCATATGCGTAAAGATTAAAGGTCATGGAAATAAGATCGGCTACATAGGTCCCTACATTCTGGGTAAAGGCCTGCAGGAGAAAGACCGTGGGCCCGGCAACCAGGACAAAAATGACTATGGATACCGCCAGGATCATGTTCAGTTCGGAAAGCCTGCGGATGCCTCCGTCCAGACCCAGAACAACTGATACAGTGGCAATGGCCGTAATAATAACGATTAAAATTATCTGGATCACTATGGAATTGGGCACACCGAACAGATATTCCAGGCCGGAATTTATCTGCATTACTCCCAGACCCAGGGAGGTGGCCACCCCGAACATGGTGCCGAAAACCGCGAATATGTCCACGGTGTGGCCGATGGGGCCGTAGATTCGTTCGCCGATTAAAGGATAAAAGGCAGATCGGATAGTCAGGGGTAGATCGTGTCTGTAAGCGAAATAAGCCAGTGAGATTGCTACCACCGCATAAATAGCCCAGGCGTGAACTCCCCAGTGAAAGAAAGTAATTTTCATGGCTTCCCGGGCAGCTTCAATGGTTCCGGGTTCTCCTACCGGCGGGGTTAAATAATGCATGACCGGCTCAGCCACTCCAAAAAACATCAGCCCGATTCCCATCCCCGCGGAAAAGAGCATGGCGAACCAGGAAATGTAAGTGTAGTCTGGCTCACTGTGGTCAGGACCCAGCTTGATGTCTCCGAATCTGGAAAGGCCGAGAAAGACTATGAAGAGCAGAAAAGTTGCCACCGACAGTATATAAAACCAGCCTACTGTTTCGGTGATCCAGCCCTGGATGCTTCCAAAGATATCACTGGCCCTGTCAGGGTTGAGCAGGGTGAAGACTATAAATAAGACGATAATGCCTGCTGAACCGAAAAAAACCGGCGGATTGATTTTATACCATGATGGAGAGGAGTTGGTTGTGTTCTGGGGGCTCAAGACCTTAACCTCCTTTTTTGTCATGTTTAACAGGTTGTTGAAAATCTCCCAATTGGCTTTGTCGCTATAAGTTTAGTTCAACGTTCAATGTTCAAAGTTCAACGTTGAAAAGTAAGGAAAAAAATGATCCCGGGAACTTTTTTTGTTGTTTATCCGGCACCCACTTAAGAGTGTATTATCCCGGCATAAGTCTTTAGAGACGTCCTAAGTGGGTGTCGGACTTGCCCTTGGAATTTTTGAACAACCTGCCTGGTAGGGACTTTTTCAACAGGCTGTTAAAGGGCTATCTGACTGTAAAATTAAAGTATCTGTCAGGAAATGGCTCTTCTTTCAAGGTAAAGTGCCACCATTCTTTATCATAATACACAAAACCGTGCTTTTCCATGAGAGTCTTAAGTAAAAGCCGGTTCAGACGCTGTGCAAGGGGAAGATCCGGATTTTCAGGATGGGACAGTTCATGAAAGCAGTCAAAGCCTGTACCCATGTCAATGCTGTTGTCAGGGAAGCGCTGGTCCCGGGGCAGAAAACATTCTTTTTGTCCGGTCTGTCCGGGGATAAAAACCGGCTGATCAGGAGCGGGCAGCTCCACAATGCTGAGATCCACAGTGCTGCCTCTGCTGTGGCTGGATTTTTTTGCAATATATCCATCCCGGAACAGGTTTTTTTTATCCACAGTGGGATAGAACTCTGTTTTGGCAGTGGTATCACTGACATCTTCTGCCCAGCGGACAAAATGATCCACCGCCTTTTGTGGACGATAGCAGTCATATATCTTTATACCCAGCCCAAAGGGCCTCAGGTCGGACTGGACTCCGGACAGGGCCTGGGCGGCTTCCCTGGTCAGGTAACATTTTGGAGCCTCATATCCGTCAATACGCCTGCCAATGAAGTTATGCCCGGTATAATAACGGATATCCATTACTGCTTCAGGGATAACCTTTCTAATTTCCACGAAAGAACCCGGGATTTCTCCAGCCTGAGCGTAAACGCTCAGTAAAATCAAAATCAGAAAAATTTTTTTCAAAATGACCTCCTGCTGAAGTTTATTGTTTTATGTGAATAGAAAACATTTTGTCGCGGACGGTAAAAGTTCCGGTGAATTGTTTGCCGATGTCCTCTAATTTTCCTGACTGCAGTGTTTCCGGATAAATTCCTGGACCTGTCAGGGATGCCGGCTGCCTGAAAGACTTCAAATATTATTGCAGCTTAGTAGAATATATATGGTTTGACAACTTTAATGCAACTGCTGCGAAGGATGTACAGAATTATATGACCGGTTCAGGCAAGCAAAGTTTATGAATCCTTTTGCAGCAGGGTCCGGAAGGAATGCAATTCTTTCTTGTCATTCTGAACTTGCTGCCTTAGGTTTTATATTGATTAACTGCTTATTTCAATCCCGGCTTACTGGTCAGGATGAAAAACAGTTCCGGATGGAAGCCAACTAATTTAAAAGGAGAAAAAAATGGGGATTGAACTTGGTGGAATCCTGGGGATACTTATCCTTATTGCCTGTGTGTGGGCAATTGTGCAGACTTTTCAAAGCAGGGCCACAACCGGCACAAAGGTGTTCTGGATAGTGCTGATACTTATCCTGCCTGTTATTGGTCTGATTTTGTGGATTTTTGCCGGACCGCGTCCAGGGAGAATATAACCGGGAGATATACTAAACTGTTAACCGCTTGTTGTTTAACAGACTGTTGAAAATCTCCCGATTGGCTTTGTCGATGCAAAAAGTTCAAACTCTTAGGTATCCTAAATATGCATCGACTTTGAATTTTTTTGCTTCTTGCCCCCTGGAATTTTTGAACAGTCTGCCGGTAAGGACTTTTTCAACAAGCTGTTAAGAACTTTATCAGCCCGCTGTTAAGGAGAGATTAATTATGGACAGTAAAAGAGATGCTTATATCCAGAAGCTGAAGGCCAAGATCGATGAATGGAATGCTGATCTGGACAAACTGGCAGCCAAGGCAGATCAGGCTGACGGCCAGAGAAAGATAAAGTATCAGCAGCAGATAGAAGAATTGAGGGAAAAACGCCGGGATTTTGAAAAAAAACTGGAAAATCTTAAGAACGCCAGTGAGTCAGCCTGGGAAGATATGAAAGAGGGAATGGAGAAATCATGGCAAACCTGGAAGGAAAGTTTTTCCAGGGCCAAGACAGAGTTTAAAAAAGGATACGAGGAAGGCAAGGAGAAGTAGCCTAGAGTTTTATGATGGAAGGAATTATTATTTTAACTGGTCAAACTTCAGAAAGGAGGCTGCATGAAAACTTTTATTATCGGAATACTTATAGGTGTTATTATCGGCATAGGCGCGCTGTGGTATTTCACCGCCGGCAAGTCAACGCCGCAAGCGCAGCAGGCAGAGGAACGCGCTGCTTCCAAAGCTGAAGAGGCAGAGGATTCTGCTACAGATGCCCTGGGACAGGCTTCTGAGGCTTTCCAGGCCAAGCTGGAAGCCTGGGAATTGAGGCCTGAGGATATTGAAAAGGAGCTGAAGGAACAGGGAAAAGTGGTCCGGCGCAAGGCCAGAGGAGCAGGTGAAAGCCTGATGGATACGGCAGCAGAAGCAAAAATCACCGCCTCTATCAAGACCAAACTGGCAACGGATTCCGAGCTTTCAGTATTTGATATTTCGGTTTCCACAACCGATGGCCAGGTTACTTTATCCGGAACCGTTGATTCCCCTGAACTGGTGGGAAAAGCGACAGCCCTGGCCCTGGAAACCGAGGGGGTCCAGGAAGTTGTTTCCACCCTGCAGGTTGAGTAGCCGGCACAAGCCGGCTACTTACCGGTCCATTTCAGCCTGTACAGGTCCTTTCGCCTGCTTCTCAGGTTCTGTACGCTGCCCTGACGCCTGAGTTCCTTTAACAGATCAAGATCCACATCCGTAATCAGGGTGGTTTCCGTATTGGGAGTGGTTTCAGCGGCTATGGCGTCGTGGGGAAATGCAAAATCAGACGGAGTAAATATGGACGCCTGGGAGTACTGGATGCCCATGGTTTCAACCTTGGGGATATTGCCCACGCTTCCGGATATGACCACATAGCATTCATTTTCAATGGCCCTGGCCTGAGCGCAGACCCGGACGCGCAGATAGGCGTTTTTGGTATCCGTCCAGAAGGGCACCAGGATGATGTTGACTCCCTGTTCAGCCAGTACTCTGGCCAGTTCAGGATATTCCACGTCATAGCAGATAAGTATGCCGATGCGGCCGATGTCGGTATTAAAGACCTTGAGCCTGTTGCCGCCGGTCAGACCCCAGGCCCGGCTCTCATCCGGGGTGATATGCAGTTTATACTGGGAATCCCAGGTTCCGTCCCTGCGGCAGAGAAAGGAAACATTGTACAGTTTGTTGTCCCTGTATTCCGGTACAGATCCGGTAACAATGTTGATGTTATAGGCCAGGGCCATATCCAGCAGTTTATCGCGCAGATCATTGGTATATTCAGCAAGCTTGCGCATGGCTTCAGGAGGACTGTCCCCGGCATACTGGGCAATGAGCGGGGCGTTGAACAGTTCAGGAAAAAGAATCAGATCCGCCTCATAGTCAGAAACAGTATCCACAAAAAATTCCACCTGCTGCAGAAATTCATCAAAATTTTCAAACCGGCGCATCTGCCACTGCACGGTGCCCAGCCGGACAATGGTTTTGCGGCCGCCTATGAGCCTGGTTCTGGCCTCATAATATATGTTGATCCATTCCAGGAGAACCGCGTTCCCTTCTGACTGGTGATCAACAGGGTAATAATTTTTAAGCAGCTTTTTTATATGAAAGTCATTGGAAAGCTGGAAAGACAGAACCGGATCATAGGTTTCCTTGCGCTTGACCCGGTTGATGTATTCCTGAGGAGATATCTCATCTGAATATTTGCGGTAGCCGGGAATCCTTCCTCCAACTATGATGCCGCGCAGATTAAGCTTTTCACAGAGTTCCTTCCTGGCGTCATAAAGTCTTCTGCCCAGCCTCATCCCCTGGTAGTCAGGATCCACAAAGATCTCAATGCCGTAGAGATAATCGCCGTCCGGATCGTGATTTTTGAGGGTTCCGTCGCCAACCACCTGCGTATAGGTATGCTTGTCTCCGTACTCGGCAAAGTCGATCATCAGGGTCAGGGCCACGGCCACGGTTCTGCCCTTGTCCACTATGCAGATCTGTCCTTCGGGAAAACGGTTGACCATGGCCTGGATCTGATTTTCATCCCATGGTGCGTCAACGTTTTTGTAGACTCTTTGCATTATGGATTTAACCGCGGGGTAGTCTTCCATACGCAGATTTCTTAAATGCAGTTTGTGTTCAGATGATGTGTTCATATTTTTGTTTGTGGATTAATTTGCTGTAAGGGTAACAGACGGTATGACAGGGAAAACCTGGAGTCAGCATTGAACCTTCAGGCTATTCCAGGCTGTTGTATACTTCCATGATTTCCTGAGGTTCAGGGTGAAACTGATCCGGTTTTTTCCAGTTCCAGGCATGATAATCCCGGGCTTTGACCATTTTTATCAGCTGGTCAGATTTTACGATGGTGATGTTGTATACCCAGTTGGCCATGTTGATGACGCTGTAGGCGTGAGCAAGTCTGCTGGAAGCAGCCATCATGTCCTTGACCAGAATGACCCGGTAATTCCTGAAAAAAGCGTCATAAACCGTGTTCAGCACGCAACCGTCAGTAACAAACCCTCCGATAATCAGGTTTTCAATGCCCAGGCCGCGCAGCAGCAGATCCAGCTCTGTAGCATAAAAGCTGCTCCAGCGGTGTTTGTCAATGACAGGTTCGCCGGGCTGCGGGCTGACTTTGGGGTGTATCTCCACAGCATCCGTGCCCAGGCAGTAGGCGATACCGCCTTTTTCAGGAAGAGGCTCACCTATGGATGCGTCCAGCCCGTCAGGCCTGTGAGTATGGCGTGAATACAGGACCGGAATGCTCAATCGTCTGCATGCCTCCAAAACCAGGGCTGCGTTGTCCAATGCCTCATCCATTCCCTGAATACCGAATGATGCTTCATTCTGCATATCAATCATCAGCAGGGCTGTATTTTTCATGGTGTCTCCATCCGGGGTGATTATCCGCCTGATGGGCGGATTTTCCTGATCAGTTCTTATTTGAGGTTGTTAAGGCAATGAGTTAGACATTTTTCTGCAGGCTGATAACAAATACCAAAAAAAACAGTCTGCATAAATATATTCTACCAACAGGGCCGGAATTTATGTCCAGTAAACGATTTTTGTCAATGACTCCAAAGGAGCTAAAAGCCGAAGGGGTGGTCCGCCCTGATGTGATCCTGGTCAGCGGCGACGCTTATATTGATTCGGCTTATTCAGGAGTGGCTGTTATCGGCCGGGTCCTGGAGGCAGCAGGATACTCAGTGGGCATAATTGCCCAGCCGGATGTTTCAGAAGACAAGGACATCTGCGCTCTGGGCGAGCCCCGTCTTTTCTGGGGAGTAAGCTCTGGGTGCGTGGATTCTGAGATCGCCAACTATACCGCCCTGGGCAAGCCCCGGCGGTCCTGTGATTTTACCCCGGGAGGGATAAATAATAGAAGGCCTCACCGGGCCTGCATTGCTTACGTTAATCTTATCCGGAGATATTTCAAGAACACTGTTCCGCTGGTGCTGGGTGGAATCGAGGCCAGCCTGCGCCGGGTAGCTCATTATGATCAGCGGACGGATAAAATTCGCAAAAGTATACTTCCGGATTCAAAAGCGGATATCCTGGTTTATGGAATGGGAGAGAAGTCTGTTCTGGAAATAGCTGACAGGCTGAAGCATAAAAAGAGTCTGGACAATATCCCTGGAACCTGCGTTATGTCGGCATCCGCTCCTCCGGAGTATCTGGGTTTGCCTGATTTTGACCAAGTGGAAAGAGACCCCCGCGCCTTTGCCGCCATGTTTAAAACATTTTACCAGAACAGCCTGGGACCTTGCGGAAAAGGAATGGTGCAAAAATATGGAGACAGATTCCTGGTGCATCATTCGCCTTCGTCTTTACCGGGCCGTCAGGAACTGGACCGGATATATGAGCTCCCTTTCCTGAATGATGCTCATCCCCTGTGCAGATCCATGGGCCATATCCGGGCCCTGGAAACCATCAAAGATTCCATCACCACTCACCGGGGATGTTACGGCGAATGCTCGTTTTGCTCCATAGCGGTGCACCAGGGCAGAAGCGTCATCAGCCGGAGCGTGGAAAGCATTGTCAGAGAGGCCGGCAAGCTTTCTCAATCAGAGGGTTTTGCTGGAGTAATCAGGGATGTGGGCGGACCTACCGCTAATATGTACGGGTCAGGCTGTAAAAATATGTCTCTGGGAAGGCCTTGTCTGGACAGGCATTGTACAGGATTTGAAGGGGTCTGCTCCAGGCTCGTGCCCGGTCATAATAAACAGAAACGCCTGCTGGAGAAAATAAGCGCTCTGCCCGGAATAAAGCAGGTAAATATTGCCTCGGGCATCCGCTATGACCTGATTCTGGCTGATGATATCCACGGCCCCGGATATCTTGAACAGGCCATCAAGCATCACATCCCGGGGCAGATGAAAATCGCGCCTGAACACTGCGCGGATCATATCCTGGAGCTTATGAACAAGCCCGGCAGTGCCGACGTGCTGGAGTTTGCCCGGCGTTACCGCAGGCTGGCGGAAAAGTTAAAAAAAGATGTATACCTGTCCTGCTATGTGATTGCGGCTCATCCCGGATGCGGATTAAGAGATATGCGCCGGTTTGCGGATTTTGCCCGGTGGAATCTCAGGTTTTCACCTGAGCAGGTGCAGATATTCACTCCTGCCCCGTCCACCAGATCCACGGTTATGTATCACTGCGGAATGGATCCTTTTACCGGTAAAAAAGTCTGGACTGAAAAGAGCGTAACCGGCAGGAAACAGCAAAAGGACGCGGTCCGGGGCAGGGCCGCGGACAAGACCCGGACCGGCGGGAGCAGGAAAAAAAGATTCAGTCCCGGAAAAACATCAAAGCCCCCTAAAAACAAGCAAAGGCATTAGTATGGAAAAAATAATCATCATTCTGATTCTGATTCTGATATTTGTCAGGCTGGTCTGGGAAAGTACCCTGTCGGTCTTGAACATGAACCATGTAAAACGCTGCGGCGAATCACCTCCGGAGCATGTATCAGACGTCATGGACCGGGATACCTATGAAAAGTCGGTCAATTATACCCTGGCCAAAGAAAAACTCAGTTTGTTCAGCGGATTTTATACCACTCTGATCCTGTTGGCAGTTCTGTTTTCCGGATTTCTGCCCTGGCTGTATTCTTTTTTTCAAATCATGCAGGAGTTACCTGTTCTCCGGGAAAGTCTGTATCTCATCAGTGTCATGTTTATTATTTCCCTGCCTGAACTGCCGGTTGAATTCTACGCCCAGTTTAACCTTGAAGAACGATTCGGGTTTAACAGGAGCAGTGTAAAGCTCTGGATAACTGATAAGATCAAGGGGGTGATCATCGGAGTGGTTATCGCGGTCCCCGTTATCGCCCTGGTAATTTATCTGATTCAGCGGCTGGGGGACTGGTGGTGGATACTGGCTTTTGCTGTTCTCTTTGTCTTTCAGCTGGTTATGATGGTTGTTTATCCCATGTTTATCCTGCCCTGGTTTAACAAGCTTACCCCGCTGCCAGAAGGTAATCTCCGAACCAGGCTGATGGATCTGGCTGAACGCACGGGGTTTAAGGCCAGAACCATCCAGGTTATGGACGGCAGCAAGAGGTCGGGACATTCCAATGCCTTTTTTACCGGTTTTGGCCGGTTTCGGCGCATTGTGCTTTTTGACACCCTGGTTGAGCAGCTGACCCCGCAGGAACTGGAAGCAGTCCTGGCCCATGAAATAGGACATTATAAAAAAGGACATGTGCCCAGGATGCTGGCTCTTTCTGCGGTTATGAGCCTGGCTGGGCTCTGGGCCCTGGCCTGGGTGCTTGATTTCCCGGCCTTGACCGTCGCTTTTGGTTTTGATCACCAGGAAAGCGGACCAGGTCCTGCGCTTCTGCTTTTTGGCCTTTTGTCCGGCCTGGTTGTCTTCTGGCTGTCTCCTCTTCTGGGTCTTTTGTCCCGAAAGCATGAATACCAGTCTGACCGATTTGCCCGGGATTATGCAGGTGCCGAGCCCATGATCAATGCCCTGGAGAAGCTCAGCCGGAAAAATCTTTCCAACCTGACGCCTCATCCGCTGTATAGCGGATTTTATTACTCTCATCCTACTCTGTTTGAAAGGGTAAAGGCTTTGAAAGGAGAGGAGAAATGAAGCACCCGCTTGTTTTTACAAAAAAATTTCTGGCGGTTTTTTCCCAGATCCTGGTCATGACCACCCCGGTCTGGGGGGTACTGGCTCTGGCAATTGTGGGATGCAGCTGGTTTATTTCCATAGTGGAACATATCCGGTTTGGAGATGCCCTTTATTTTGCCTTGGTCACGGCCCTGACCATCGGCTACGGGGATATTTATCCGCTGTCAGCCGCCGGCAAAACCGTCTCAGTATTCATAGGCATCCTGGGCGTCATAACCACGGGAATTATTGTGGCTGCAGCTCTTCAGGCAATAAGAATAACCTATGATCAGGTTATTGCGGATGCCATGGGGCGGTTCAGGAAGGACCGGGACTGAAGCCGGCCGGAAGTAACCCTTAAAAATCAACTGGTCCAAATATTGCTCATATCCAGGCAGCAGGAAAATTTTTCATCCCAAGCCCGAGGATAGGCAATAAATATGAACTCAATCCAGAACAATTCCCCCTTTGCGATTAACCCTCCCGAACAAAGTTACACCCCGGTCCATGGCTCATGGGCCGTGCCCTGGTCTGATCTTATGATGGTGATGTTTATTCTGTTTCTGGTGCTGTTTATTTTTCATGCCAGAGAGCAGGAAACCATTGTTCCCAGAGCTTTGTTCGCGCCCTGGGAAGGAGGCTTCAGTCAGGATCAGTCCCGGCTGGATCTTGATCCCCTTTATGAGCGGGCCAGGGATATGCTTGGACCGGATTCTTTCAGGGTCGGTCTGGAAAGAGGAGCAAGCGGAGACCTCATCGTATCCTTGTTCGGTGAAACTTTTTTCAGCCCGGGCAGCGCTGATCTTAATCCAGACTCGGCCTATTACCTGGAAAGAATTTCAGAAATAGTCTCTCTGGCTCAGGGACGAATAGCTGTATCCGGCTTTGCAGACCCGGGTGAAGAGCAGTCCAACGCCTGGGAGATTTCTTCGGTCCGGGCGGCCAGGATAGCCCAGAGCCTGAAGGATATGGGCCAGATCAGAAAGGAAAATATTGTTATTCATGGCCATGGAACCAGCCAGCCTCTGGCTCTGTCCAGCCAGCCCGGTTCAGGAGAGCGCAACAGGCGGGTGGAAATAAGGATTCTGAGCAATCAGGCCGGATAGAGTCGAATGTTCAGAATTTTTGGTCCTGAGAATAAATTTTATATTGAATCTAAAATTCCCGGTTAACAACCCATTATGAAGATGAGGAAGAAGAAATGATCAACAAAACCCTTACTGCCGGATTTATCTGCTTTGCCCTGTTTGTCTCGGCCTTTTTTCTGTCCGGACAGGCAGGCATATACTTTAACGCCACCGCCTTTCTGGTGGTATTTTCCGGAACCATCGGAGCGGCGCTCATGAGCGTGGGGCCGCGCAGATTCAGGCATTCCCTGCTGTTTGCCGCCAGAGCTTATCAGGAAGAACCATTAAGGCAGAAAAGGCTGGTGGATACCCTTATGAGTCTGGGACATCTGCACCGCAGGCACGGGATTATCAGTCCGGGAAGTGTTGAGGATATGTTTCCGGCCGCGGCCAGAGGCCTTGAACTGGTCAAAGACGGCTACACCGAAGCCGAAATAAAGGAAATAATGGCCTCTGAAGCCAGGTCCCATTTTCTTTCCAGGCAGGAACTGGAAAGGGTGTTCAGAAGCATGGCTGCTTATGCTCCGGCCTTTGGAGTGGCGGGCAGCGTGATAGGTCTGGTCGGTCTTTTGATGGGCATAGAAGAGACCAGTATGATTCTGAAAAGTATTCCCATAACCCTGGTGTCTACTTTGTACGGAATAACTCTGGCCAATTTTCTGTTTTTGCCCGCAGCTGAAAAAATCAGGCAGGAAGCTGATCTTGAAACCAGGGAAAGGGAAATTGTTTTGTGCGCCATGGTGGCCATGACCAGAAAGGCGGATTTTCTCAAGCTGCAGAGGATGCTCAATGCCATGGTCAGTGACCCTCACTCCAGAGTGGAGGATTCCGGGGCCTTTAGAAGGATCAGTGCCAGGCTTAAAGCTGAAAACGCGTAGGCAGTTGATCCTCATAAATTAGATACCCGGCAAATTTTTCTCTTGACCATGCCTTAAGGGTTAATTATTGATTATCCCTCCCATCTGTTTAAAATGTCAAAATACGCGCCTGTAGCTCAGTCGGATAGAGCAGGAGCCTTCTAAGCTCTTGGCCGGGGGTTCAAATCCTCCCAGGCGCGCCACCTTTCTGTCTGGTCTTTTTTCTGGAAATTAATTACAGCATTTCTTTTTTATAGCTATTCACCCTGTCAAGCTGTTGAAAATCTCCCAATTGGCTTTGTCGCTATAAGTTTAGTTCAATGTTCAATGTTCAACGTTTAAAAGTAATAAAAAAATGATTCCGGGAACTTTTTTTGCTGTTTGCGCTTGGAATTTTTGAACAGCCTGCCTGATAAGGACTTTTTCAACACACTGCTATGGGAATATGGCTGTTCAGCTGCACTGAATTCCGGCTTTTGCCGGAATTACGAAAAAGGCAACGGCCAGCTTTGACCGTCACCCCTGATTAAATCAGGGAGCCAGGTCTTATTATTCAGTTTGGCTGAATAATTACCGTCTAAAAAATTGTGCCCCCAGAATTGATTTTTAGATCCAAACATAGTAAAATTTTTTCATAAACAAACCTTTTCTCGTAAAAGAACAGCCATTGATGGATTTTTTAGCGCTTCTCAACATATTTTTTGGCCAAGTTAGAACCATTGTATTTGGTTAATTTTTCCCTGGTCTGTCTGAGCAGGCTGTTCATAAGTTTCCCAAGATAAACTGTTTAACCGGTAACTGCCCGGGAGGAAAAGATATGCGTTTAAAAAATATGACCATCAGGTCCAAGCTGATTATTGCCGGAGTACTGGCAGCTATTATCCCATTGCTGATCATTTCTGCTGTAGCCATGAGGCAGGCTGATCAGGCAGAGGATATTGCCTCCCAGGAAGTTATGCGCCTTGCGCATGACAATAATGAGAGCATTGTGGAAGGCATCACAGGTATGGTTACCAGCCAGCAGGAAGTACTGCAGAAAAAAGTTGAGAGTGATCTCAATGTGGCCAGGCATATCCTGCAGCTGACCGGACGAGTCTATTTTGGGCAAGAAAGTGTTTCCTGGCAGGCAATCAACCAGTTTACCGGTGAAGACAAATCCGTGAATCTGCCCAGGATGATGGCCGGAGATATCTGGCTGGGCAAGAATGCGGATATCGACAGCTTTTCACCTGTAGTTGATAATGTTCAGGACCTGGTTGGAGGGACCTGTACAATTTTTCAGCGGATGAACAAGGCCGGGGACATGCTCAGAGTCAGCACCAATGTGGAGAAGCTTGACGGAACCAGGGCGATCGGCACTTACATTCCGGCTACAAATCCTGATGGAGAGCCTAATCCGGTACTGAAAAAAGTGCTGTCCGGAGAGACATTTATAGGACGAGCTTTTGTGGTCAATGCCTGGTACATTACAGCATATGAGCCTATTGAGGATAGTCAGGGCGAAGTTATCGGTGTGCTTTATGTGGGAGTGCCTGAAGAAAGCGCTGAAAGTCTGCGCCGCCAGATCATGGATATTACAGTGGGTGAAACAGGTTACGCATATGTACTGGATTCTGACGGCAATTACGTTATTTCTCAGGACGGCAAGCGCGACGGTGAAAATATCTGGGAAGCAAAGGATGCTGACGGCAGGTTGTTTATCCAGGAAATTATCGGCAAGGCTTTGGACCTGGAGTCTGGTGAGTTTGCCCAGGCGCGTTATCCCTGGAAGAACCCCGGCGATGAAGAAGCCAGGATGAAAACGGTAAGCATTGCCTATTTTGAGCCCTGGGACTGGATTATCGGAGCCGGCACTTATGATGAGGAATTTTTTCAGGGTGTAGAGGTTATCCAGGAAACCAACAGTCAGGGGCAAATGGTTATTTTGAGTGTGCTTGCAGCCACCCTCGTGGGCATTATTCTGCTGTGGTTTATACTGGCCGGGCGCATAACCGGGCCCATCAAACGTTTGATGGGGTATGCCGGAGCAGTGGCAAAAGGCGATCTTGAGGCCAAGTCTGATATTGACCGCAATGATGAGGTGGGAAAACTGAACAAAAGCATTCAATCCATGGTTCAGTCCCTGATTGAAAAGATGAAGGAGGCCGGAAGCCAGACTGAACTGGCCAGGCAGGAAACCGAAAAGGCTAAAATGGCTACCCAGGAAGCCCAGGAAGCCAAGGCTCAAGCTGAACAGGCCAAGCGCGAAGGCATGCTCCAGGCTGCTGATAATATAGAACATGTGGTTGAACGCATGACCTCAGCTTCGGAAGAACTTTCAGCCCAGATTGAACAGTCCAGCCGGGGAGCAGAGGAGCAGAAGAGCCGCACCGGAGAGACTGCTACCGCAATGGAGGAAATGAACGCAACAGTGCTGGAAGTGGCCAAGAATGCTTCCAGTGCCGCCCAGGGTTCGGATCAGGCCAAGGAAAAGGCCCGCAAGGGGGCGGAAGTGGTTGTCAACGCTGTTTCCGCCATTAACCAGGTTCATGACCAGGCCGGCAAGATGAAGTCCGGACTGGACGATCTGGGAGGTCAGGCCGAGCAGATAGGCAAGATCATGACTGTTATTGAAGATATCGCGGATCAGACAAATCTTCTGGCCCTGAACGCGGCCATTGAAGCGGCCAGGGCAGGAGAAGCAGGGCGGGGCTTTGCCGTGGTTGCCGATGAAGTGCGCAAGCTCGCGGAAAAGACCATGAAAGCCACCCAGGAAGTGGGTCAATCCATATCCTCTATTCAGGAAGGCACCAGATTCAATATTAAAGGTATGGATAAAGTTTCTGACCTGATTGAACAGGCTACCGGTCTGGCCAATGAATCCGGGGATGTGCTGGAAGAGATCGTTAAGCTGATTGAAGAGGCCGCTGACCAGGTTCGTTCCATTGCTACCGCTACAGAAGAACAGTCCGCTGCCAGCGAGGAAGTGAACCGGAATATTGAGGACGTCAACCGCATATCGGCTGAAACCAGCGATGTTATGAATCAGTCGGCCCAGGCGGTTTCAGACCTGGCCAAGCAGGCAGTGGAACTGCAGAACCTGGTTCAACAGCTCAAAGAGGAATAGTGTCAGAGCGGGTTGCGCGGCAGGCGGAGAGATTTTACGCCTGCCGCGCAAGTCATGAAATGCTTGCTGGAGGTCATCTCCTAAAGAATCCTTAACCGGTTGTTGAAAATCTCCCAATTGGCTTTGTCACTATAAGTTTAGTTCAACGTTCAACGTTCAACGTTCAACGTTGAAAAGTAATAAAAAAATGATTCCGGGAACTTTTTTTGCTGTTTATCCGGCACCCACTTGCTCAGACGTTACCCCGGCATAAGTTTTTAATGGTGTCCTAAGTGGGTGCCGGACTGTCGCTTGGAATTTTTGAACAACCTGCCTGGTAAGGACTTTTTCACGCTGCTAAGTTATCAATCAGTGTATTTCTGGAACATGATAATTGGTGACGACCAAGCAGCCTTGCTATTCCATCTCCCGTTCGTCTTTTACCCTTTTTGATTTGCCCATGGAACGCGGCAGTTTGCCGGGATCTATTAATTCCAGCTGGGTACGGACCATGATTTTTGCGCGTAACCGGTCTGATATCATTCTGACTAATTTGTCATCATGGTCAGCGCTGGTGGTGTCTTTTCTTTCCACGCTTATTTTCATGAAATCCAAACCATTCTCCCTGTTTAAAAGGATCTGGTATTCGGAGCTGACTTCAGTGAATTCTTCAAGCACTCCGGCTATCTGTCCGGGATAGATATTTACTCCCCGAAAGATTATCATATCATCGGAACGTCCAAGGATCCGGTCATGTCTGGGCAGATTGAGGCCGCAGGCACATTGTCCGGGTATGAGTCTGCATAAATCCCTGGTTCTGTACCTGATGAGGGGTACTCCCTCCTTGCACAGAGTAGTGATGACCATTTCCCCGGTTTCTCCGGGCTCTACAGGGTCAAGGGTTTCAGGATCAATTATTTCCAGGATAAAAATGTCAGCCCAGTAGTGTATCCCCTGATGCCGGCTGCATTCCAGGCCGGTTCCAGGTCCGTATACCTCGGTCATGCCGGCGATATCAAAACTGTCTTCCAGGCCCAGGGCATCTTCAATTTGCGCGCGCATTTTGGGGGTGTGAGGTTCCGCGCCAAAGATCAGTTTTTTCAGCTTTACCCTGTGCTTAAGGCCCTGTTTATGGACCTGTTCGGACATGAGCAGGGCCATGGAAGCAGTGGAACAAAGACATGTGGATTCAAGATCGGTGAGGAACTGGAGCTGAAAATCCAGATTTCCCGGTCCAAGGGGCACGGACATGGCTCCAAAATGTTCGCAGCCCAGCTGAAAACCAACTCCGGCAGTCCACAAACCGTAACCCACCGCTATCTGGACCCGGTCCATACTGCTCAGGCCGGCCAGCTCAAAGCACCTGGCCATCATGTTTTTCCAGGTTTCAATGTCTTTTGAAGTATAGGCAAGAATCTTTCTTTTGCCTGTGGTCCCGGAAGAAGCATGAATACGGACTATTTCATCCTGGGGAACACTGACAAGGGGAAGAGGATATCCCAGGCGTAAATCATCCACCGTGGTCAGAGGCAGTTTCTGCAGGTCGCTGAGGTCTTTGACGTCCCCGGGTCTGAACCCGGCCTGGTCAAGTTTGTCCCGGTAAACAGCAGATCCTGAGTACGCGTGCTCAAGAGTCCATTTGAGTCCTTTCAGCTGAACTTCTTCCAGCTGGCCGGATGAAAGATCGGGAAGGAAGCGAAACCTACTGTTCATATCTGCCCCTTGTTTTGAAAATATTGAAGAATGTGCAGCTGTTTAGTACAGACATTTGTCTGTGGGGATTCAGGTTAAGGCGCCTACATACTTTGGGCTGGAATAATGGTCAATATTTGGAGCCGGGCAAAAGGGTTTGTACGTATTGTTTTTTCCGGCAGGATGCAATATTATTATATAATCTGTCTGAAAACATGTGTATTTTTACGGATATAAAGGGTTTCTTCAACTGTACCCCGAAACCTGCAAACGTAAAAGTCGAAAAAAATACATTTCATGCAACCAGGGTACGGTAATGAATAAAAATCCCCAGAGGAGCCAGATTGTGAGCTTGCTTATAGAAAAGGTTCATCACCTTTACGATCCCCTGCACTACTACTGGGAACATAAGAGTACCCAGAGGACAGTGACCACTGTTCTTATCGTTGTTTTTGTGCTCAGTCTTCTGACAATAGAACTCAACCGCCATTCCCTGCTGCCTGAAAGCGTGGGAGTCTTTCTGCCCGTCAATCCTTTCTACGCGGTTCATCTGGCCTTTTCCCTGCTGCTTCTGGCCGAAGTTATCAGCCTTATTTTTATCCTGCCGTGTTCTGTTTCCAGGGCAGTGGGGAAGCAATTTGAGATCCTGGCTCTGATTTTTCTGCGCAACGCGTTTAAGGAACTCATTCATTTTTCCGAACCCATCCAGCTGGCCGGACAGATGGACGCTGTGCTGAGAATCGGGGCTTACGGCCTTGGAGCCCTGATAATCTTTGTTTTGCTGGGGTATTATTATAATCAGCAGGTAAAAAGGGAGGATTCCGGTTCCGGCGAAGTGGTTTTTCTGTTTGTAGGGGCAAAAAAACTGGTTGCCCTGGTTCTGCTGTTTTTATTTATGATCCTTGCCGCGTACAACGCGGCAGCCTGGTTCAAAGGATTTGAAGGTATTGAATTTTTTTCCGAGTTCTATACTATTCTGGTTTTCAGTGATGTGCTTATCGTGCTCATCTCTCATAGCTTTTTCCCGTATTTCAAGGATATTTTCAGGAACTCGGGTTTTGCCATTTCAACCCTGCTTATGCGCCTGAGCCTTACAGCACCGGAATATTATGATGTCCTTATCGGGGTGGGAGCGTCGATATTCGCCCTGTTCCTGGCCATTGCCTACCGGCGGAGCAGCCTGAGTATGCAAAGGTGAAATCCGCAGCCGGACAGCGCTCAGTATTCTATTCCTTTGCGGGCGGGAATATTTTTGTGAAAATGGTGTTTGACTTCAAGCAGTTCAGAGACCATGTCCGCTTTTTCCATGAGCCAGTCAGGGGCGTTTCTTCCGGTGAGAACCAGATTGACGCCATGCCGGGCGCATTGGTCAATTATCCCTGTGAGTTCATCCCGGGTGATCAGATCCATTTTTAAAGCATATATGGCTTCATCCAGAACCAGGACCTGGCAGTTGTTTTTTATTTTTTCCTCAGCCCAGTTAATGAGCCTCAGGGCGCTTTCCCGGTGTCTTGCCAGATCATTTCTGTTCCGGAAAAAGCCATTGCCGGAGGCCAGAAAATTATTGTCAAGGATGGACTTGAGGATGGTTTGTTCTCCAGCCAGGTTGTCGCGCTTGAGAAATTGTCCAAAAGCCACGTTCAGTCCCGCTCCGGCCGCGCGCACAGCCTGCCCCACAGCCGCACTGGTTTTACCTTTGCCGCTGCCTGTATAAATCATTAACAGTGCTGTTGTCTGCGGTTGTTCTCCCAATTTCGGACCTCCTGAATAATTTTCTCTTCTCCTGGAACTTTTCGGCCTTGCATCAGGATGCGGCCGTTGCAGATGGTGGTGTCTATGCATTCGCTGGACGCGGAATAAACCAGATTGGATACCAGGTCGTGCCTCGGAACCAGGGAATAATGGTTCAGATTGACCAGAATGCAGTCCGCCAGCATTCCCACAGCAATTTTGCCCGTATCCAGGCCGAATATCCGGGCCCCGTTGACTGTAGCACATTCCATGGCTTGAGGGGCAGTGAAGAGTGTGGGATCGAGATAAATATTTTCCAGCAGGTCCGCGTTGCCGGTTTCCAGTATATTGGAGGGAAGGGCAAAGCCTTCAACGCTGGCCAGCTTGGCCTGGAGCGCGGCTATCTTCATTTCCTCGAGCATGTCCAGATTGTTGTTGGACGAACATCCGTCGGTTCCCAGACCGATGCAGATTCCGCGCCTGTTTAATTCTTTAAATGGAAAAATGCCTGAACCAAGCTTCATATTGGAAACAGGATTGTGGACCACCTTAACGTTTCGCTTGGCCAGAATGTCCATTTCCAGTTCATTGACCCAGATAACGTGAGCCGCAATAATATTGGGTCCCAGAAAACCCAGGCTTTCAAGGTATTCCACCGGTCTCATTCCATGGGCTTTTTCGCAGTCTTCCACTTCTTTCCTGGTTTCCGCCAGGTGTATATTTAAAAGCAGGTTGTTTTCAGCGGCAAAATCCTTTAGCCAGACCAGTGAATCCCTGGATACCGTATAAATAGCATGAGGACCAAGGATAAAGGTTATCCGTTCATGATTCTCGGATTCTTTGAAAAATTTTCTGGTTCTGGACCGGAATTCCTTGGCTTTTTTAGGGGTGTTAAAATCAATGAACACAGAGGACAGGGCTGCCCTGATGCCCATCTCAGATACGGCCCTGAGGGTGGCCGGCGTATGCCAGTACATGTCGCAGAAAAAAGTAGTTCCGGTTTTGATCATCTCCAGACACCCCAGCTTTGCCCCGATATAAATATCCTCATGGGTCAGTCTGGATTCAAACGGCCAGATATGATCATTAAGCCAGGTGAACAACTCAAGGTCATCAGCAAAGCCCCGCAGAAGGGTCATGGCGGCATGGGTGTGGGCGTTGACAAATGAGGGGAAAATGGCCAGGTCCCGGCCGCTGATCACCTCGGAAGCTGTCAGGTCAAGGTTCTGTCCAATGGCCTTGAAGCGTTGATTCTCTATATATACGTCCTGAACCTGGTCGTTCAGAAGTACATCTTTAATAAGGATGGACATGCTGTTTTACCTAACAGGTGGAGCAGTTTCCACCTGAGCACCCGGAACAGGGACTGGAGCCTCTGGTGGTGACAGCGTTGGACGACGGACTGCCGGCTACAATGGGGCCGCCTGTTCTGAACTTGCAAGCTGAGATAAGTTTTTCCACCTTGTCTGATCCGCAATCCGGACAGTATACAGGATCATCTTTTTTTAAGAGTATTTCCTCAAATTCTTTTGAACATTTACTGCAACAGTATTCATGTAAAGGCATATATATTCTCCTAAAGTCAATTTTGAATTTCATCCACTGCTTCAAAAAGATAATAATCAACCAGTCTGCAAAGCAGATGGCCCGCAGTTATCTGGATTTCCTGAATAATTGGGGTGGATTTGTGTTTTACCGCTAACAGATGATCGCAGTGGTTTTTCATTTCCCCGCCGTTTTTGCCGGTAAAACCTACGGTCACTATTTTCAGTTCCCTGGCCTGAATCAGGGCGCTGGTCAGGTTGGCGCTGTTGCCTGATGTGGAAATGCAGAACAGCACATCAGCAGGCTGTCCAAGGGCTTTGACCTGTTTGGAAAATATCTGGTCAAAAGAGTAATCATTGCTGATGGAAGTCAGGATTGATGTGTCGGTGGTCAAAGCTATGGCCGGAAGGGGTGGACGTTCCATCATGAATCTGTTTACAAATTCCGCGGCCAGGTGCTGGGCATCAGCTGCGCTGCCTCCATTTCCGCAAAAAAGCAGTTTTCCTCCGGCCATGAGAGCGGCGGAAGCTGTTTTGGCTATCCTGACCAGATTTTCGCCGCTCTGGCTGAAAAATTTTTCTCTGGCCCGGGCTCCGTCTATGGAGTGACCCTTTATGATTTCCAATCCTTTGTCCGGCATTGTATTCTCCAATAAGGTTATGATCTGAATTCAGGCTCAGATGTTCTTATATATTCCGGATTGAGGCAGGTCAATTATTGACAAGACAAAATTCAGCACTGGCAGACCTTTTCTTTTGGACTGTTTTGAAGTAATTGAGTTCCCAAAACGTACAGTTTCAGGATACTTTAATGCCAATACTTAGAGAACGCTGCGTACCTGTTGAGGGAAGCAGCGCGGTTTTGATCGGTATGCCCGGCTCAGGCAAGTCCACCATAGGCCGGATGATCAGCCGGAAAAACGGATATGCCTGGGTGGATACCGATTACCTGCTGGAAGCCTGGTGGGGGATGCCGCTGCAGGCCATCAGGGACAGACTCGGGCTTGATAATTTTCTGGCGGCTGAAGAGGAACTGGTGTCTTCTCTCAAGCTGTACCGTACGGTTATCTCCACTGGAGGAAGTGTGGTTTACAGCGTCAGGGCCATGGGCCATCTGACTGAACTTGGCCGGGTTATACATTTGCAGGCAGAGCTCTCAACCATAAAGACCAGGCTGGGCAATGCCTCTTCCAGAGGGCTGGCCATGGACGCGGGCCAGAGCATAGAGGATATATACAACCAGAGAAAGCCCCTGTATGAAAAATACGCAGAACTGACAGTTGAAACAGATATTTATAAACCAGAACAAAGTGTGGAAACAATTATTTCATGGCTGGCAGAACAAAAAAACTGATGCCCAGGGTGGTTTTTCAAAGGCTGTCCAATCTTTACAGCCGGATGGAAGATTCATACCGGGAGACGGCGGAACAGACAGGGTTCAGCTGCAAGGACTGTCCTGACAATTGTTGTTCCAGTTTCTTCCGGCATCATACCCGGGTTGAATGGGCTTATTTTATAAAAGGTCTTAATCAGGCCCCCAGTCCTCAAAGACAGAAGATTATTGACCGGGCAAAAGATTATGTGGAACAGGCAGAAACAGTTCTTGGCCAGGGCCGTACCCCGGAGATTATGTGTCCGGTCAATGAAGACGGTTTGTGCATGCTTTACAGTTACCGCCTGATGATTTGCCGTCTGCACGGGGTGCCCACGTTTCATGCCAGACCGGACGGGCGGATCCTGCAATTTCCCGGCTGTTTCAGGTCACAGGAGAAGACTGTGGGCATGGAGGATTATCCAAAACTGGATAGAACTGTTTTTTATCAGGAACTGGCAGCCCTGGAGCAGGCATTTGTGGGGCCAAGGATTACCAAACTGCCCAGGGTCAATCTGACTCTGGCGGAGATGATTGTGCGAGGTTCGCCGGATTTTTCATGATGAGCAGCCAGAATTTTTTGAATGGGTTCTTTTAACGTATTCTGCGAGGAGAATATGAACAGAAAAACTATGCTTTTAGCCTTTCTGATGGTGTTTGTGACGGGTTGTTCCTACCTGAGCGTAAGGCATCTGGATAAGAATCTCTTTGAGCAGAACCAGACCGGGGAGCTTTCCATGCGCTATTGGGACTTTAAATATGAAGGAAAAGTGGAAAACGGGGAATATATCGTCAGCGGGGTTGCCCTGCCCAAAACAGAGACATTGCCCGGCTGGGCGGAATGGCTGCATGATTTCTGGCTTGCTGCTTACTTAAGCGATGAAAAAGGGGTTGTGCTTTCCAGAGATTTGCATGTTTTTCCCACCCAGGAGCTTGATCCTGAAAAAGGGGTAAAATTTGAGTTTAATATGTCTCCGGAGACCATGCCGTCAGATCGGAATCTCTTTCTGACATTTGGATATCGCATGAGTCTTACTCAAGATCGCTTTGATACTCCCCTGCACGAGG
>JAWOGL010000035.1:0-5912 GCA_046496945.1 Desulfonatronovibrio sp. | reverse complement strand
CGACTTGCCAGGAGGAAAGGATGCCATTGCCTGGCGGCGAGGCAGAATATTGTACTGCAGGTAGCTGACAGCTTTTCTGCGGGCAGGTCGCCCGCGGAAAAATATCCTGTGTCTGTCTTTTTAGTCTGGCTTATTGTCTGTGGCAAATAATTCTTTATCAGGTAAGGCTGAGGTTAACCAAAAATTGTGGTGAATAGTTACGAAATAATAAAGAAATTTTACCACAGGGTCACCGGGAACACAGAGCTGAAAGGAGATTATGCTGGTTATATGTTTTCCCTCTGTGCTCTCTGTGAACTCTGTGGTGATGAGTGCCTGATTAAGGGCAAAGCCCGCTTTAAACCTTAACTGGCAGTTGAAAATCTCCCAATTGCTGCGTCGCTGCAAAAAGCTCAAACTCTTACGTATTATGAATACGCTGCGATCTTGAACTTTTTTTGTTCCTTGCACTTGGAATTTTTGAACAGCCAGTTGAATAAGGACTTTTTTAACGTGTTGTTAACAAAACATCAGTTTCAGCCCCCGGAAAAGATCTTCCTGATGCTGAAACCGGTTAACTGAAAAAGTAAGTCTGGAAAACATATCATGATCATTTTTTGCCGCAGCAGGACACCGGTACAGTCCAGATGAAAGAACGCAAATACTTTAATATCCTGGAAAACATACTGATGCAGCTGGGCTGGCAGAGCCCATTGCAGCAAGGCCTGGAAAATCTGCTTAAAACAACTTCCGCGGAAATGGGATTCAAACGCATGTCCCTGGCTATCCTGGACCCTAAAAGCCAGACCATTGATTTCAGCGTATCCCATGGGCACCGCAAAACACCCAAGTACTCCTATACCCCTGGTCAGGGAATTACCGGTCTTGTAGTCAAGGAGAAAGCCCCCATTATTGTCCCGGTCATGAAGGATGATCCAAACTTCCTTAACCTGGCCTTTGACCGCTCCCCCGAGGAACTGGCTTCACTTTCCTTTATTTCTGTTCCGGTAAAGAGAAAAAGTCCGGACGATGAGCTGGAAATCCACGGAGTTCTAAATGCTGAAATGGAGCTGAAAAACATTTCCGAGCTGGAGGAAATCTGCCGTTTTCTTCAGGTCCTGGGAATAATAATTGCCAGACAGACTTCCTTTCTGCAGGAAGAACTGGGCAGGCAGAAGGAATACCCTGACATTCTGACCTCAAATCAGATTCTCAGCACCCAGGAACTGGCCGAGAACAAACTCATCGCCACCTCCAAAATCATGGTTACCATCATGGGTCAGATAATGCAGGTAGCCCCCAGCAAGGCTACGGTTCTCCTGAGAGGAGAGTCCGGCACCGGAAAAGAACTTCTGGCAGAAGCAATCTGCAAACTGAGTCCAAGAAAAAACAAGCCATTTATAAAACTTAATTGCGCGGCCCTGCCTTCAGAACTTCTGGAAAGCGAGCTGTTCGGATATGAAAGGGGCGCCTTTACCGGAGCAGCCGGCAAAAAAAAAGGCCGCTTCGAACTGGCCCATCAGGGTACTCTTTTTCTGGATGAAATCGGGGAACTGAGCCTTGCTGCTCAGGCCAAACTTCTTCGAGCCACGCAGGAAGGTGAAATCCAGCGCCTGGGCAGTGAAAAGACCACCAGGGTAAACGTCCGGATGATCTGTGCTACCCATCAGCCCCTGGAAAAGCTTATCGAACAGGGAAAATTCCGGGAAGACCTTTATTACCGCCTCAATGTCTTTCCTGTTTTCATTCCGGCGCTAAGAGAACGCAGACAGGATATACTGCCTCTGGCCGAACATTTTCTGGGCATATTCAGCAAAGAATATGAAAAAGAGATCAAGAGGATATCCTCTCCGGCTATGGATCTTCTTACCCAGTACGACTGGCCGGGCAACGTACGTGAACTGAGAAACTGTATTGAAAGAGCAGCCCTTATCTGCAATGAGGAGGTAATCCGGACCTACCATCTGCCCCCTACTCTGCAGACCGCTGAAAGCACTGCTACAGACACAGAACTTCCCTTTGTGGACACGGTAGCCAGGTTTGAACAGGAACTTATCATAGACGCCCTGAAAAAAACCAACGGGAACATGCTCAAAGCGGCCCGTGAGCTCCGGGTCAGTTACCGGATCATCAATTACAAGGTAAAAAAGCTCAATATCAATCCCAAAAGATATAAGTCCAGATAAATCAATGCTGAGCTTAAATCTTGTGGATTAAAAAAAACGTGGTGAATAGTGTACCTATCCGCCACGTTTTTTATTAAGCCTGAAATATGCCCGGGTTTTAACTACAGGTTCATTCCCACCAGCTCCCCGAATTCCTGACAGCCAACCTGTCTGGCTCCTTCAATCTGGGAGGCCAGATCAACAGTAACTTTTTTGCCGGCGATTACTTTTTCCACCGCCTGGTGAATAAGCTTTGCTGCCTCTCCCCATCCTGCATGCTCCAGAAGCATTGCCCCTGAAAGAATAAGACTTCCCGGGTTGGCCATGTCCCTGCCGGCTATTGTAGGGGCAGTGCCGTGAGTAGGCTCAAAAAAAGCCAGATCATCGCTCATGTTTACCCCCGGGGCCAGGCCAAGCCCGCCCACCTGGGCGGCCAGAGCATCGGAAAGATAATCTCCGTTGAGATTGGTGGTGGCGACAACACTGTACTGTTCCGGCCTCATAAGCACTTCCTGAAACATGGCGTCTGCAATACGGTCCTTTATGACTATTTTTCCATGGTTCTCACCTGCCTGGTCTTCCGTGACAATTTCTGAGGCAAATTCACTTGCGGCCACTTCATAGCCCCAGGTCCGGAAGGCTCCCTCTGTAAATTTCATGATATTACCCTTATGTACCAGGGTCACGCTTGGTTTCTTATTAGCTGCAGCATACTGTACCGCTTTTCTGACCAGTCTTTTGCAGCCATGTTCCGTGACCGGCTTGAGCCCCAGGGCGGCTTTATCTGACACTTCAACATTGAGTTCATCCCGTAAAAAAGAAATTAGTCTCACGGCTTCAGAGGAGTTGGCGGCCCATTCAATACCCGCGTACACATCCTCTGTATTCTCTCTGAATACCACCATGTCCACCAGCTCGGGTTTTTTCAGAGGAGACTCAACCCCCTTGAAATAACGCACCGGCCTGATGCAGGCATACAGATCCAGGGTCTGGCGGAGAGTTACGTTCAGACTTCGGAATCCTCCGCTGACAGGGGTGGCCAGAGGACCCTTCATGGCCAGAGACGCTTTTGAAAGAATATCCAGGGTTTCCCGGGGCAGATATTTTCCTGTTTCTTTGTATGCCTTTTCTCCGGCCAGAAGTTCTTTCCAGTTCAGTTCATGCTCTCCGGAATACGCTTTTTCCAGGGCCTTTTCCATCACCGGCCTGGCAGCCTTCCATACTTCAGATCCTATCCCGTCTCCTTCGATATAGTATACATCTTTACGCACGAAAATATTCTCCTTTAAAAGTTGTTTATTGATGCTGATTTCAATTCTTCCCCATATCCTTTCTGGACCTGTGAAGCAGATACATATCCGCCAGGACCAGGGCAAACATTGACTTTAATACAGGAACTATCCTGGGGATGGCGCTGATATCATGGCGTCCGCCAATGCTGATTTCAGTTTCCACAGACTTGCTGGTAAGTGTTTTCTGAAGCTTGGCTATGGACGGTATGGGCTTGACCGCGACCCTGGCTGTTAGTGACTGGCCCGAAGAAATACCAGCCAGAACTCCTCCTGAATTATTGGACAAAAAACCATTTCTGGTCATACAGTCATTGTCTTCACTGCCTTTGAGCCTCGCGGCCTCAAAACCGCGGCCGATCTCAACCCCTTTAACCGCTCCCACTCCCATGAGGGCATAAGCCAGCCTGGCATCAAGCTTGTCAAAAACAGGTTCTCCCAGCCCCGGAGGAACACCCGCGGCAACAACTTCCACTACACCTCCCAGAGAATCTCCTTCTTTTTTGCATTCCTTGACCATTTTGTCCCAGACCAGGGCTGCTTCAGGGTCAGGACAGGCAAAAGCATTTTTATCAATTTCCTCTCTGGATTTGAAGCCGGCCCGGATCCCCCCCAGCTCAACCGTATAAGCCATGATATTTATGTCGACTGTTTTCAGAAAGGCCTGTGCAATGGCTCCGGCAGCCACCCTGGAAACAGTTTCCCGTCCGGACGAGCGCCCTCCTCCCCGGTAATCCCTGAAACCGTACTTGGCGTCATATGTAAAATCCCCATGTCCGGGTCTGTATACATTTTTGATTTCGGAATAGTCCCGTGAACGCTGATCTTTATTGGCAACATAAAAACCAATTGCCGTGCCCGTGGTTCGCCCCTCAAAAACCCCGGAAAGGATCTGAACCTTATCCGGCTCTTTTCTTTTAGTGGAAGCTGGACCCTGACCAGGCCTTCTTTTATCCATTTCTTTCTGAATAATATCTTCACTCAGGGTAATCCCAGCCGGGCAGCCTTCAACCACCCCGCCCAGACCAGGACCATGAGATTCGCCAAAAGTGGTCACCCTGAAAATACGGCCGAAGGTATCGCCGCTCATAAATCCCCCTCCTGCTCTTCCAGATCTGCAATGCTTCCACTGGTAATTACCCCGGCAACGTGGTCAAGTTCGTCAGCAAGCAGGGGCATTACCTGTTCAATTTTTGCAATATCTTCGGATTTGGCTGCGATTTCTATAACATAAGCCATATCCCTTGCTCTGATCAGCCCGATGGCGCCGCATCCGCCTTTTATGGCATGAGAGTTTTTGGCAATCACCTCAAAATCTTTGTCTTTGATTCCTTTTTTCAAAACAGGATAGTAGAGAGGCAGGCTGTCTTTGACAAAAACAATGGACAATTCTTCCAGAAAATCCCTTTTTCCCATGCATCTTCTTAAACCCTCATTCATATCAAACCTGGGAGTACCTGAAAAATCTTCAAGAACGGTCATTTAAGCTTCCTCCGGGATTCGGTTCTGCGACATTTTTACAAAAGACATGAATACTCTGCCAAATTCCCGGAACATCCGCCATAAAAAATATGAAGGAATTTTGGGTTGATCTGTTTTCGATCAAAAAGAAGTATCTATTCAGCATATATTATGATCATCCATTGAATTTAAGGCCGGCCCTGGTTCAGGTTTCGCCATTGATGCGATGTTTGACCGTCGCGGGTTCCGTTCAGACAAACCATGCATATTAAGCACTGCCGGTTTTTTTCCAAAATATTCAAGACTTCCAATCCGGTATAAGTTGTCCAGCTAATGGTTTGTCTTACTCAAGCCGCGACAGGGAGTTCGTATCAACAGAAACATGGACCAGGGCCGGCCGCTGCCTATGGTTAATAATTACAAGAAAAGCATCACGAAACCGCCCTTAAAAAGTAAAACCCGGAGGCAGGTCTTCTGAATCTTCAGAATCAAAAAGATGCTTGGGGGGTTTTCTTTTCCTGTCCGGGTCTGCGTGCAGTTCCAGGCCTATGGCCCTGCCGGTTTCTATATAGGACCCGCTGCTGATTCTCAGAGCTTCCATGGGTCTGACCACAACAGCCGAACTCCCCTCTACCGGACAATGATATTCACAGGCCCCGCAACCGCTGCACTTATGCTGAGAAATATAAGGCACGGGAACAGCAGCATCCGGCACACGCTTAAGCTCTATGGCGGCATAAGGACACACTTCATAACACACCAGACATTCCCTGTCCCATTCCCAGGCCAGGCACTTATGTTTTATAATATTTGAAGTACCCACCTTGGCCCACATTTTCTCTGCCGGCGGCAAAGACCTGAGAGCTCCTGTGGGGCAGACCAGGCCGCAGACATTGCACGAGGGATCGCATGGACCTCTTCTGGGCAGAATTTTGGGGCTGAACAGTCCTCCAAGGCCAGCTTCAAACCATACCGGCTGCAAGGTATTCGTAGGACAGGACTTCATGCACAAACCGCA
>JAWOGL010000259.1:0-3955 GCA_046496945.1 Desulfonatronovibrio sp. | reverse complement strand
ACTTTCGCGGAAATGCTGAATCTCAGGCTGGACAACTTTTCAGGACAGGCCCTGTCAAAATTCTTAATTCCCGCTGATCAGCCATCATTTTACGGACGCTTTAAGGCTTTTTTTAAAAACCCCAAGGATAAACAGTTGAATTTCAAACTCTTTGCCAGAAAAAAAACAGTTCCGGTAAAGTGTGCAGGCAGACTGGTACAGCAACCACATGAACGATCCGGTCAGAAGCAGGTACAGCAGTTACTGCTGGTGGTCAGCGATATCTCACAACAGGTTTTTACCGAGGAGACTCTGCGCGAAGCAGAAAAAGCTCTCCTGCGGGAATCTTCAGTAAACAGGTCTCTGGCGGATATCGCCAGCACAATGACCCAGCCCGGTACCACCTTGACCGATATTGCCAATGAAGTTCATCTGCACGCTCAGCAGATCACCGGCAGTCCCTTCGGCTTTGTATCATCTATTGACCCTGAAACCAGAGACAATGTGATACATACTTTTTCAGCCATGCTGGACAGTTCTTCCTGCCAGATAAAAGACAAAAAAGTCGCGTTCCCCCGGGGAATATCCAGTTATCCGGGGCTCTGGGGTCATTGCCTTAATACCTGCGAGCCTTTTTTTACCAACGATCCTGACAGGCATCCTTCAGCAAGGGGACTTCCCCAGGGACATGTACCCCTGGAAAACTTTCTTTCAGCCCCGGCAATCTACGAAGACAAGCTTTATGGTCAAATCGCGGTAGCCAATGCCGACCATGACTACACTTCCGAAGACCTCAAAGCCATCAGCGCCATGGCTCATCTCTTTGCCATGGCCGTGGCCCGGTGGAGATCCGAAAACAAACTCCACAAGGCCCTGCAGCAGGCAGAAGATGCTACCAGAGCCAAGAGCGAATTTCTGGCCAACATGAGCCATGAAATCAGAACGCCTATGAACGCGATAATCGGCATGACCGGACTGCTGCTGGACACTGATCTGAATCCCAAACAAACTGAATTTGCCCGGATTATCAATTCCAGCGGCAATATTCTACTGGGTCTCATTGATGACATCCTGGATATCTCGCGAATAGAAGCCAATAAATTTGAACTGGAAAAAAGGGTTTTTGATCTCAAGGATCCCATTGAAGATACAATCAGCATTCTTGAACATCAGGCATCTGAAAAAAATATTAAAATCCACATCAATATTGATCCGGATGTCCATACCTGTCTCTATGGTGATCCGGGACGGTTGCAGCAGATTCTGCTCAATCTTATGGGCAACGCGGTAAAATTTACTGATAAAGGAGAAATAAGATTCTCGGTAATAAACGAGCATCCAGCCAATGATAGTTATCCTCCAGCAAATCAGGCACTGCTTCGCTTCTCGGTACAGGATACCGGCATCGGAATGAACAGGGATAAAACAGATAAACTGTTTACTCCATTTTATCAGCTGGACTCTTCAATAACCCGCAGATACGGAGGCACAGGCCTGGGACTGGCTCTGAGCAAAAGACTGGTTGAGATGATGGATGGAGAAATCAAGGCCCAGAGCATTGAAGGAAAAGGCTCAACCTTTACCTTTACCGCGGCTTTTGAAAAACGGTCCAGAGAGGAGCTTCCAGGGTCCGGTCATCAGCAGACCATTGGTTCACTACAGAAGGAAATTGACGATACCCCTGACTCCACCCGGAAAATTCTGCTGGTGGAAGACAACCACACCAATCAGATTGTGGCCAAAGCAGTTTTAGAAAAAATCGGCTATACTAATATTGATGCCGCGTATAACGGCAGGGAAGCTTTGGAGCTGCTTTCCGCTAAGAAATACATTCTGGTGCTTATGGATTGCCATATGCCGGAAATGGACGGTTTTGAAGCAACCAAAGCTATACGCGGGGGCGAGGCCGGATCATTGAATCAGAATATCCCTGTTATTGCCATGACCGCCCTGGCCATGGAAGGCGACAGGGAAAAATGTTTTGCCTCGGGCATGGACGGATATTTATCCAAACCCATCCATCCGGAAGTACTGTCCCAGACCATTAGCAATGTCCTCAGGGATAAGCATCAGCCCGTCAATATGGACACTTCTTCCCATTCTCTGAATTCTCCGGAAAAAGTATTTGACAGGGATGATTTCTTGTATCGCATAATGGATGATCAGGAGTTGATGAAAACCATTCTCCAGCAGTTTTTTGAAGAATCTTCCACCCGTCTGGAACAACTCAAGGACTGCGTGGATAAGGAAAACCCCCTCAAGGCCGGAGAAATTGCTCATTCCATCAAAGGCATAGCCTCCAATGTTTCAGCTCCTCTTGTTGCGGATGTTTCCAGAGAAATGGAACAGCTGGGCAAAAACGGAGATCTGGCCGGAGTAATCCGGCTGCTTCCGGAGCTGGAAAAAGAACTGACCAGATTCAGAGAGGTGGCTGGTGCTTATACTGAGTAGAGTCAAGTATCCGGGCAACAGGAAAACAGCATAGCAGCGTGCTGAAAAAGTCCTTACCAGCGTGCTGACCATGACTTTCCTTGGTCTGGAACTAACCACGGTGTTCCGGCATATTCCTTTTATTGCCCCTCAGTGCTGAGTCCGGGAGCCTGCTTTGGAAGCTCCCTTTGCCTGCATCTGCGTTATTAGAATACCGACAGCCACTACTATCATACCCAGGATATCCGTAAGATGAATTCCGTCCCCGAAAGCGAACCAGGCCATAAGCATTGTTACCGGAGGACCCAGATAAAACAGACTGGCCACCCTGGTGGCGTCCATGCGGCCGATCAATAACCACATAAGGCCATAGGCTCCCAGGGAAACCCCAATAATGAGCCACAGCATGGAGCCGAAAAAGGCCGGCACCCAGGTGGTTGCCAGATTTTCCACAATTATTGCCGGAACCGTTACCGCCAGAGCCGTACCCAGGCTCTGATAAAAAAGCCCGGCATCAATGGGCAGCCTGCAGGGATGTTTTTGCACCTCCAGCTTACGCTGAATCAGGCTGGCCATGGTTATCGCTGCCACTGAACCAAAAGGAAGAAGATAGGCAAATAAAGAATCAGCATCGCTCATATCCGTTCGAAAAAGCACTGCGATGGCCACCCCCAGGAAACCGATTACAAGCCCTACCCACCGGTAAAAGGGAGTTCGTTCTCCAACAACCACGCCGGACAATGCCCCGGTTGTCATGGGCTGCAGAGCTACCACCAGGGCTACTATGCCCGCGGGAACCCCCAGCTGCAAAGAAAAAGCAACGCACCCCAGCCAGACTCCGTGAGCAAGAACACCCACAACAAGGGCAATCAATACCGCGTTAAGTCCGGGCCAGTGCAGCCGGTTTCGCAGGACCAGATAAATCAGAAGAATCAAAGATAACGCCCAGTACCGCCAGAAAAGAAGGGTAAAAGGCTGGACATAAGGCAGAGCGTATTCCGCCCCGATAAAGCCTGAGTTCCACAGCAGAACAAAGCTGATTATTAAAAACCAGGTAGAGTGAACGTAAGTATAGATCATGTTAACCAATAGCCTGTAAAAGGTTTAACAGCGGGTTGAAACAGTCCTTATTCAGGTTCATCCGGCTAAAGCGTACTTTTGAAAATTGAACTATCCCTTTCTCATAAAGAATAAGAATATCTCACGCCCGGGCCGAAGCGGCCCTAGAGGCACGGAGCAAGGCAGGAGTAAGAATTTCAATATTCATATCCACTGAGCCGGTGGATATGGATAACATGCTCCCCGCCCGGGGCGGAGAACCTGTTTCATTACTGCAACTCGCAGTAATGAAAAGATGTTTACTCTTCTCAGCGATCTCAGTGCCTCTACCGAGTCTTCGAGGGGGCGAGAGACAATAATTTCTTATGCCTTGGCCCAAACATACATTCAGCATGGCTTTAACCCTTTTCCCGGCTAGGTACGCTTTAGCCGGATGAACCAGATTTTCAACTGCCGGTTAATATTTCCCGGCCGGTTCCGGAGCCAT
>JAWOGL010000239.1:0-8404 GCA_046496945.1 Desulfonatronovibrio sp. | reverse complement strand
TCACCGGCATGATTCAGCAGCGTAATCTCTTTGGCAAGGGTTACACTCTGGGGTTTAAAGGTTCGTTTGGAAGCAGGACCACAGAGTTTGATCTTAATTTCTGGAACCCTTATTTCAGGGACAGTAACCTTGGAATCGGCGCGGACCTGTACTGGATTGATGATGAGTATTTTAACTATGACAAGAAAACCAGAGGAGGCCGGATCCGGTTTTCCTATCCTCTGGGAGAGTACAGTACTCTTTACTGGAATTACCGGCTGGATAAGTATAATATCAGCAATATAGACAACGATGCTCACCGGGACATCAAGGAACTGGAAGGGGATAACTGGTCCAGCGCCCTGTATGTGGCCGCTTCCCGGGATACCACCAACCGGCGTCAGAATCCATCCCGGGGAACCATAAACACCCTGTCCCTGGAATATTCCGGATCTTTTCTGGGCGGTGATGACAACTTTGTCAAATCTATTTTCAAGTCGGATTATTATCGTCCTTTGTTCTGGAAAACGATTTTCCACTGGCGCGGTCAGGCGGGGTACATTATGGAGAACACCAGCGAGGACATACCCAATTTTGAGCTGTTCGCCCTGGGCGGGATTAACAGTATCCGGGGTTATCCAACCCGGGAAGTGGCTCCCCGGTATGAAGACGATGATGAGATTAAAGGCGGAGACAAAGAGTTTTTTACTAATTTTGAATTAATATTTCCCATTAGCGAAGATATAGGACTCATGGGCCTGGTCTTTTTTGATGCCGGAAAAGTCTGGGATCAGGGGGAAAAGATCGATTTTGACCTCTATAAAAGTATAGGCGCCGGAATCAGATGGTACTCCCCTCTTGGCCCCATAAGGGTGGAATACGGATACGGCCTGGATAAGCTGGACAACAAAAGCCAGAGCAAGGTGGAATTCAGCGTGGGGCATATCTTTTAACAGTCTGTTAGAGATAAGCAAGGAAAGAGAGTTTTTATTTTTATGTGACAGGGGACGTTTTGTAGAGGATATCCTAAAACTGGTCTGGGCCTCATTAAGTTCAAGCAATGTCTCTTGAGTTTAGTTCATACTGTAAATAATAATCAGGGAGAATAAAATGAAAAAATGTGTATTGTTTTTACTGGCGTTAATCGTGTTTTCTGGCACTGCCCTGGCAGAGGATAAAATGGCCTATGTTGAAGTGCAAAGAGTGCTGGAAACTTCTGAACCCGGGGAAAAGGCCATGGGTGAGCTGACCCGTAAATTTGAAGAGATGCGCGAAGAACTGGACCAGGAAAGGGCTGAGCTGGAAAAGATGCGCGATGAAATGCAGAAGCAGGCTCTGGTGCTCAGCCAGGACGCGCAAGAGGATCTGGAGCAGGAACTGCGCACCAAAGTCAGGGAATTTCAGGAAATGTTTCAGGCTTATCAGTCCAGAATGCAGGAAGAAGAGCAGGAAATATCCCAGCCCATAATAGATGTGCTTTTTGATGTTATAAATAAACACGGGGAAGAAAACGATTATACGATTATCTTTGATGCCCAGGGCAGTGGAATAATTTACGGAGATGAAGCCCTTAATATTACTGAGGTTATTATTGAGAAGCTGAATGCCGCCTGGAAAGAAAAGGATCAGGATTAAATCTTCGCCTTGTTTTTTCAACTCCCAGGCACTTACTCCTGCAGGCTTGCCCGGTGAAATTCTTTTAGTTTCACCGGCTTCACAAAACACAGGAAATAATAAAGACATATTACCACAGAGGTCACAGAGGACACTGAGCCAAGAGAAGATTATGCTGGTTGTTGCCTGCTTCTGGGTTCCTGGTGAGTATAGCAGGTTTTTGAAATTCTCCCAATCGGCTTTGTCGCTATAAGTTTAGTTCAACGTTCAATGTTCAACGTTGAAAAGTAAGGAAAAAAAATGATCCCGGGAACTTTTTTTGCTGTTTATCCGGCACCCACTTAAGTGAGTATTATCCCGACATAAGTCTTTAGTTGCGTCCTAAGTGGGTGCCGGACTGTCGCTTGGAATTTTTGAACAACCTGCCTGCTAAGGACTTTTCTGGCACGCTGATAGGGCGAGCTCCAGGCCGCTTTAAAATTATGATCAGGGAGAGATAAATGCTCCTTTCAGAACTGGCATCAAAACTTAATCTCAGGTTTACCGGGGAAGATTTCAGGATTGAAGGAATCAACACCTTACAGGAGGCCGGCCCTGACCAGATATCTTTTCTGGCTAACGTCAAATACGCCCCTTTGCTGAAACAGACCAGAGCGGGCGCGGTTATAGTGGATGAAGACAACGCTTCTAAGGTTTCCCGGGCCCTGGTCAGTTCCAATCCATATCTGGACTTTGCCAGGACGGTTAAGCTTTTTGAACGTCCTCAAGGCCTTTTCCGGGATCATTCAAGTCAGGCCTTTGTCCAGGATACAGCCCATGTTGATCCCTCAGCTGTAATACATCCCATGGCTTTTGTCGGCCACGGCGCTTCCATCGGACCCAACACCCGCATTTTCCCCTTTGTATACATCGGGGAAAACAGCCGGTTGGGTGCGGATTGCCTGATTTATCCCAATGTCAGTGTTATGTCCGGGTCAGAAGTAGGCGACCGGGTGGTTGTTCATTCCGGGGCGGTTATAGGTTCGGACGGGTTCGGCTTTGTCCAGGACGGGGCAGCAAGGGAAAAAATACCTCAGGTGGGCAGGGTTATTGTGGAAGACGATGTAGAAATCGGCGCGGGAACCACCATTGACCGGGCTACCCTGGGCAAGACAGTGATCGGCAGGGGAACCAAGATCGATAACCTGGTCCAGATCGCTCATAATGTTCAGATAGGCGAAAACAGCGTGATTGTCTCCCAGGTGGGCATATCAGGGAGTTCAAAGCTTGGCAGAAATGTCATTCTGGGCGGGCAGGTCGGAGTTGCCGGACACATAGAAATCGGGGACAATGTCAGGGTGGCCGCCAAGTCAGGAGTAGGCAAGGCCATGCCGGCCAACAAGGACTATGGGGGGATTCCAGCAATGGACCACTCCTCATTTCTCAAAAACGCGGTGCTTATGCCCAGGCTTCCCCAGATGTTTAAACGCATCAAGAAACTGGAAAAAGAATTGAAGTACATGCAGGAAAATCTAATTCAGGGAGAAAACAAGTGAAACCTCCAATCCAGGGAGAGATTGTCAGCAAGGATATTCTGGATCTGCTGCCTCATAGATATCCATTTCTGCTGGTGGACAGGGTTCTGGAATTTGAACCTTTTAAATATATAAAGGCCGTAAAAAATATTACCCTGAACGAGCCTCATTTTCAGGGACATTTTCCCATGTATCCGGTCATGCCCGGAGTCCTTATCCTCGAGTCCATGGCTCAGACCGGGGGAGTCATGGTTATCAAAAGCATAAATGAAAAAATGGAAGGTAAAATATTCCTGTTTGCCGGACTGGACAAGGTTCGGTTTCGCAAGCCTGTTTTTCCGGGAGATCAGATGATTATTAATGTGAAGTATGGACGCCATAAAATGAATTTATGGAAAATGGAAGCCCAGGCCCTGGTTGACGGCAATGTGGCTGCACAGGGTGTTTTTTCAGCGGCCATAGTGGACAGGGAAGATCAGTAGTGGCCACAATAATACATCCAACCGCGATAATTGATAAAAAATGTGAACTGGGAACCAATGTCTTCATCGGTCCGTATACCATTATTGAAGGCAATACCCGCATTGGCGACGGCACCAGGATTGACGCTTTTGCTCAGGTTAAAAATTATACTGAACTGGGCAGGAATAATTATATTTATTCTTATGCCTGTATAGGAGAAGCCCCGCAGGATATAAAATACAAGGGCGAGGAGACCTGGCTGAAGCTTGGGGACGATAATAAAGTCCGGGAATACGCTACCCTTAACCGGGGAACCTCAGACGGCAAAGGGGTGACACAGATCGGATCCAGCTGCTTCTTGATGGCCTATACCCATGTGGCCCACGACTGTGAACTGGCCGATAATGTAATCATGGCCAATAACGCTACTTTGGCCGGTCATGTAAAGCTTGGCAAAAATTCAGTGGTAGGCGGCCTTTGTGCCGTGCATCAGTTCGTACGCATCGGAGAGTTCGCCTTTATCGGGGGTAAAAGCGGAGTGGCTCAGGATGTGCCTCCTTACATGCTGGCTGCAGGAGAACGGGCCAGGCTTTACAGTCCTAACCTCATTGGAATGCGCAGAGCCGGGTTTGACCGCAAAGAAGTGGCAGCCGTTAAAAAGGCCTTTCACGCTATCTGGGGAAGCGGCCTGAGCAGAAAAGAAGGCATGAAAAAGGCTCAGGAGGAATGCGGCAATTTCGATGCTGTTCAAAAACTGCTGGTCTTTATCAACTCCAGTTCCCGCGGGGTGGTTTCGCCTGATCGTTCAGCGAAGAAAGATGACTAAAAACAGGATATTAGGCCTGGTAGCAGGCGGCGGGCAGTTTCCTCTGCTGGTGGCTCAAGGAGCCAGAAAACAGGGCTACTCTGTAATGGTGGTTGCCTTTGAAAAGGAAACCGCCCCGGAAGTAAGTGACTGTGCGGACGAGGTGTTGTGGATAAAGCTGGGCCAGCTTGGCAAAATGATTAATTTTCTGCAGAAGGGGCAGGTTCAGGAGGTAGTATTTGCCGGGCCTATTAATAAGCCGGGAGCATTTAATATACGTCCTGACCTGCGGGCCATAAAACTTCTTCTGAGCTTGAAAAGCCGCAATGACAACTCCCTTCTCACAGCTGTGGCCCGCGAGATGAGCGCGGAAAACCTCAAGATTGTTTCAGCCCTTAAATTTGTTCCTGACCTGGTATCACCTTCAGGCTGCATTACCAGGCGCAAGCCTGCTCCGGCAGAAATGGAAGACATTGTTTTTGGATGGCCTTTAATCAAGAAGATCGGGTCCATGGACATCGGCCAGTGTATGGTGGTTAAAGAACGGGTAGTCGTGGCTGTGGAAGCTATAGAAGGCACGGATAAGACCATTTTAAGGGGCGGAAAGCTGGCGGGCAAGAATTTTACAATAATCAAGACTTTTAAACCGGGGCAGGACAGCCGTATTGATTTGCCGGCTCTGGGGCTGGGAACTGTGGAGGCAATGGTTCGGGCCAATGCTTCCTGTCTGGCTTATGAGGCAGAGTCCAGTCTTTTTTTTGATATTGACCAGGCTGTCAGACTGGCTGACAAACATAAGATTGCCATGATAGGCATTGACCCGCAAAGTCTTAAAGAGGGTCAGCCGGAGCTGTGACCGGGAGGCTTCCGCTCCTCTCCTGATATTTTTTGGCTGGAGGTCTGCATGAGCATTCTTTTGGTCCAGAACTGACATTTTTCTAATTCTTCTCTGAGTTCTCCAAGTTCTTTCCGGATGCGTTCTTCAATACTGTTCTGTCTTTCATTCATTACCTGAAGCTCATCTTCTACCGCGCTTAGCCTTTTGTTTACCTCCGGATCTGTTTTGTTCAGATCCTTTTGCTTCTGCCAGATAATGCCAAGGGCTTTTTTCATCCTGGCGCAACCCGCTCTTACCTGAAGGAGGTCCTGTTTAAAGCCGTGTTCCAGTCTCAGGGCTTCGGCCATTTTTTCCAGGGCTCCAGCCTGACTGGATAGAATATCCTGAAAGAAGGAGTGATCCGGAACAGGATATTTATCCGCCAGGGTGGAAGCAGCGTTCTGGTATTCCTGATATATGGAAGGATTCTGGGAGAATTGCCGGGCAAGGCCGTCTTCAATCTCACTGGAAGATAAATTCTGATTCAGACCCTGGACAATTGCTTCAAAGATATCCATGGCTTCGGGCTTGAATCTTTTCTTTCTGCCGCTGCCCACCGAAGGGAGATATTTTTCAAACTTATCCCTGTAGTAGCGGATATTACTTTCAGGCAGATCAAGCCTGCGCGCGATTTCCCTGATGGTCAGTAAGTTTTCAGACATGTGACCCTGCCTGTTCAGTAAAAGAAAAGTATGTGGTTTTATACCGGCCTTTACTTGCCTAAAAATTTGATTACGTATATTTAACAGATTGACTGAAAGCAGCCGGGAGTCCCCTGGCTCCTGTCTTTTTCATGTCAATAACAAAGACCTTCTCAAAAATCTATGCCGGAATTTTACAGAATATTATCCAGTCAGGAGGTTAAGCCATGCAGCCTCTTTTCAATGTAAACGCTCTCAAGTCATTTGCCGGGTCCCAGGACCTGACCGCCCATAACGTTGCCAATATCAATACTGATGAATACAGGTCCAAACGCCTGGATCTGGAAACCGGACCAGAGGGCAGGGGGGTGCGCCCGGCCCGGGTTGTGGAGGATTCAACTCCTGGTCCGTTAGTTCAGACCTGGCGGCCGGTGGAAAATGAAGAGGGCAAAATTGAGCAAAAAGAAGTGGAGGTGGAGGGCAGCAATACGGATCTTGCCCGGGAAATTACCCGGATGATTGCTGACGAAAGAGCAATGGAAGCCAATGCCCAGGCAGTGCGTACATATGATCATATGGCCGGAACTATTATTGACATACTGGTCTGATGCTGCCGGCAACGTATTTATACACCACATTCACCAGCTACCCCCTGTTCATGTTTCTGTTGATACCAGCTCCCTGTCGCGGCTTAAGCAAGACAAAACCTATTCATTTCTGGTTTAACAAAATAAGTGCCGGTTTTGCCTGACGGAGCCTTTACCGGTCAAAATTTGCCGGTGTTCGAAACCCGGACAGACTCAAGTCTTTTGATTTAAGCCGGAAGCAGAAGTGAATAATGACAATGATTTTTTAATTGCAGACCCTGAAAGATTGTTATATGTTTTCAGAAACATAATTCAACCAGGAGGATATTATGGCCAGACTTATTCGCGTTAATACCAGAAATAAAAAAATCACTGACGAGGAACTGGCCGGTGAATATGCCGGACTTGGCGGCAGAGGACTTACATCTCGCGTGGTCCGCAAGGAAGTGCCCCCCACCTGTCATCCTTTGAGCGCCCATAATAAACTGGTGGTTGCTGCTGGTCTCCTTACGGGCACTATCGCTGCTAATACCGGCAGGATTTCAGTCGGCGGAAAATCTCCCCTGACCGGCACCATCAAGGAGTCAAACGCAGGGGGAACCCTGTCCCAGAAACTGGCCAAACTTGATATCATGGGGTTGATACTTGAAGATAAGCCCGAGAATACAGCTTCGTTTCAGACTTTGTTCATAAACAAGGACGGGGCGCAGTTGTTGGATATTCCCGAGATTGCAGGGCTTGGAACATACGAGGCTTCTGCCAAACTGCTTGACAGGTTCGGTTCCAAGGCAGGAGTCATGGTTATAGGGCCTGCCGGGGAAAATACCCGTCTGGCTTCATCCATCCAGTTTACTGATCCCAGAGGAAATCCCAGCAGAGCAGCAGGAAGAGGCGGACTGGGGGCGCTTATGGGTTCCAAGAAAATCAAGGCCATAGTTGTTGATTCTGAAGATGCCAGAGCGCCGGAAGCAGCGGATCCAGAGGTGTTCAAGGACGCGGCCAAGAGATGGGCCGAAATATTGACCACCCACCCGGTCACCGGACAGGGACTCCCCTCATACGGAACTTCCATCCTGGTTAATATTATCAACGAAGCCGGAACATTTCCCACCAAAAACTTTCGTGAAGGGCGCTTTGACAAGGCCGCGGATATAAGCGGAGAAAAAATGGTCGAACTCATAAACCAGAGAAAAGGAGTGGCCAGGGAAGGCTGTCACCCAGGATGTGTTATTCAGTGTTCCCAAAGATACTGTGACAAAAACGGCGAATACCTTACTTCCGGTTTTGAATATGAAACTGTATGGGCGTTTGGTGCCAACCTGATGATCAGTGATATGGACCATATTGCCATGCTGGACAGGCTTTGCGACGACCTGGGTCTCGATACCATTGAAACCGGAACCACCCTGGCAATGACCATGGAGGCCGGACTTATCCCCTGGGGAGACGGACAGGCAGCCATTGATCTGCTTAAAAAGGTTTACTCGCCCAAGGATTACCTGGGAGCGATTATCGGCAACGGGACTTCTTTTACCGCGGAAGCCTTTGGCGTGGACAGAGTGCCTGTGGTTAAAAAACAGTCCTTGCCGGCCTATGATCCCAGAGCAGCCAAAGGGGTGGGTGTTACCTATGCCACCAATCCCATGGGCGCTGACCATACAGCCGGATACGCGGTGTGCCAGAATATTCTCAAGGTCGGCGGTGATATTGATCCTCTGGGTAAGGAAGGCAATATCGAGGTCTCCAAAAACCTGCAGATTGCCACGGCAGCTGTTGACGCTACGGGTTTCTGCCTGTTTGTGGCCTTTGCTGTTCTGGATACTGAAGATTCCCTGGACACCATAGCCAGGCTTATCAGTTCCAGATTCGGCATAAGCTTTACAGCCGATGATATCGGCAAGACCGGAATTGAAATTTTAAAAGAT
>JAWOGL010000193.1:0-3178 GCA_046496945.1 Desulfonatronovibrio sp. | reverse complement strand
GGGAGCCTCAGAAATTCCTTTTCAGATACAATCTTCTCCTGACGAATCAGCCTGTCCATAATAAAAAAGAACAGCTTCTCCGGGATGTCCCTGGCCCATTTTCCGGCCAGTTCGCCCCGGGACAGCCCTTCCCTGATGGGATTGTCAGCGTGAAATTTTTCCAGCTGAGCGATCATATTCTGCTCAATCTTTCTGACAACCTCACCGCCGGCATATACTCTCTTATCTTTATCAAAAAGAAAAACTTCCTGCCTGCCCCCCATAATCTGAAGCTTCTTCTCCAGTTCTTTGCTTTCCATATCAGTCATGATCACCAGCTGGGACAGGGAAAGTCCTTTGTAGCCCGCCAGTTCAAGCTGAAGAGTAATGACTTCTTCGGCCTGGGCCCCTGCGAGATTTTCCAGAACCTGCACATCAGCGGAAAAGCGTTTGATCTTCCCCCCCAGGGGGTTGATTATCCTGGCCCCGGCAACGGTACGCAGAGGGGAAAAAGAGCGGACCACGCACCGGTCACCGTAAACGCCGGCCATGGGTTCATCAAACCTGACCTGGCAGACGCATTTCTCCCCGGGCTCGATCTTTTCCCGGTCAAGCAGATATATCCTGGCCAGGACTTCCTTGGACCCGTGATGAAAATGTATTTGCGTCCTGTGCTTAAGGGGTTTGGGAGCTGCTTCCAGGTAGCTCAGTTCCAGATCCCACACCTTGCTGGGAAAGAGCGTCCCGGGCCTGCCCAGAACAAAACCCCTTTCCAGGTCCTCCTGCTCCAGCCCATGCAGATTTACCGCGGTGCGCATCCCGGCCAGACTGTGCTGTCTCTGTTCTCCATGAATCTGAAGCGACCTGACTTTTGATGTTATTTCCATGGGATAGATCATAAGATCCTCTCCCACTGAGATCTTTCCGGAAACAGTGGTTCCGGTAATAACCGTTCCGTGCCCGCGCATGGTAAAGACGCGGTCGATGGGCAGCCTGAACAGGTCGGAACGGCGGTGCGGCTTAAAAGACGCGGCAATCTCTGCCAGGTGAGATCTTAACAGGTCAATGCCGCTGCCTGTATGCGCGGATACCGGGATAATGGGAGTATCAGCCAGAAAGGTATTCTGCAGATAATCGCTTACGTCTTCAGTTACCAGTTCCAGCCATTCATCATCAACCATGTCTGTCTTGGTCAGGGCGACCATGCCGGTTTCAATTCCCAGCAGGGTACATATATCCAGATGCTCCCTGGTCTGGGGCATGACGCCTTCGTCAGCGGCTATAACCAGAAGAACAAAATCAATACCCGAAGCTCCGGACACCATATTTTTGACAAACCTTTCATGTCCGGGAACATCAATAATGCCCAGACGAAAGTCTTTTTTCAGATCAAGAAAGGCAAAACCAAGTTCTATGGTGATGCCGCGTTTTTTCTCCTCAATGAGTCTATCGCACTCAATGCCGGTCAGGGCCTTGATCAGGGTGGTCTTGCCGTGATCAATATGTCCTGCCGTTCCCATAATTACAGGCATGATGTCTCCTTCCAGACAGCTTGAAATGTATCTAAAACCTGAGGGCTAATTTTTCAGAAACTGCTCATAAGCAAGAAATGAGGCATATATATCCGCTTTGCTGCATATTTCAAAAGGGCTGTGCATGCCCAGTACGCCTGGACCGAAATCAATAATATCCATGCCGTATACAGCCAGAAACTTAGCTACTGTTCCGCCTCCGCCCATGTCCACCTTGCCTGTCTCTGCCATCTGCCAGGGAATACCGGCTTGGTTCAGAATCCCTCTCAGCCATCCCACGTATTCAGGATGAGCGTCATTGGCTCCCACCTTACCCCGGTGCCCGGTGAATTTGCAGAATACCGGCCCGTGCCCCACCAGAGATGAATTCAGTTTTTCATGCACTTCCTGGTAGTCCGGGTCCATGGCTGCGTGGACATCGGCTGAAACAGCTTTAGTATTTTCAAAGACCTTGCGCAGCCTGGTCCGGGGTTCCCAGGCATCAACCACATCTTCAAGGGAATACTCAAGAAACAGAGATTTGGCTCCGCTGGAACCTTCTGAACCGATCTCTTCCTTGTCCCAGATGATCAGAACCTGGGTATATTCCGGTTCATTCTGACTCATAAAGGCCTTATATCCGGTAAAGACGCAGGCCCGGTCATCATGGCCGTACCCTCCGATAAGGCCCTGGTCCAGGCCTACATACCTGGCCGGACCGGCAGGCACTGCCTGCAGCTCTGCGCTGTACAGGTCTTCTTCCACAATACCCAGACGTTTATTCAAAATTTCCAGAATTCCAAGCTTTATGGGATTCTTTTTTTTCTTGTCCGGAGCAGCCAGAGGCACGTGTCCCAGAACAACATTAAGCTTTTCAGCTTCAAAAGCGTCAGAAAGCTTCTTTTCCATCTGTTTGTGAGCCAGGTGAGGCAGCAGATCCGACACGCTGAAAACCGGCTCGTTCATATCTTCTCCAATGCAGACCTTAACAGTGCTGCCGTCTGTCTTCACCACAACCCCGTGCAGGGCCAGAGGTCTGGCCAGCCACTGATATTTGCGTATGCCGCCGTAGTAATGAGTCTTGGCCAGACTGACCTGGCATTCCTCGTAAAGAGGCCTCTGCTTGAGATCAAGCCTTGGAGTGTCAGCATGGGCTCCCAGAATCCTGAGACCGTCAGCCAGAGGCCGCCTGCCTTTCCTGACCATGATCACACTTTTACCTTTATGAATCTTTAAAAACTTATCCTTGCCAAGGCCCTGCTCAAAGCCTTCCCGGGCAGCCTGACCAGCCAGCCAGTCAATGGTTTCGCGTTCGGTCTTGCAGGAACTTAAAAATTCCATATACTCATCCGCCATTTTATCCATGGCAGAGCGGTGTTTCTGGCTCCGGTAAACCTTCCAGCAATTTTTCAACTCAAATTCCATTCAAAACTCCGTTATTTTTTAATATAGACAAAGTGCATAGTTACCATGCTTTGATGAAAATCTGCATGTAAAGAAAAGAACATCTCACACCCGGCCTAAGAAGGCCTAGAGACACCGAGCAAGGCAGGAGAAAGAAATTTAATATTCATATCCACCGAGCCGGTGGCTATGAATAACAAGCTCCCCGCCTGGGGCGGAGAACCTTTTTCATTACTGCAACTCGCAGGAATGAAAAGATGTTTACTCTTCTCAGCGATCTCAGT
>JAWOGL010000022.1:0-4709 GCA_046496945.1 Desulfonatronovibrio sp. | reverse complement strand
AGGCAGACTGTAAGACAGACTGAATATTTTCCTCCTGGCGACTTGCCAGGAGGAAAGGATGCCATTGCCTGGCGGCGAGGCAGAATATTGTACTGCAGGTAGCTGACAGCTTTTCTGCGGGCAGGTCGCCCGCGGAAAAATATCCTGTGTCTGTCTTTTTAGTCTGGCTTATTGTCTGTGGCAAATAATTCTTTATCAGGTAAGGCTGCGGTTAACCAAAAACTGTGGTGAATAGTTACAGACTTTTTAAGCACGCTGTTATGCCCAGTAATCAGCCGGAAATAACGGCAGTAAGAACGCCTTGACTAATGTAGAAGTTGTTCCATTTTTCAATTGATGGATTATTATTTTCATGAAGAGGCCCCTGCAGGTTGAGAGACAACTTGCCAGCAAGCAAGAAAACTGATTTAATATATTACAGTAAGCGGACTCATAAGCCCATGAGGAGGTGCTGAATGGAATCCAAGATTGCTATAGATGACAGTTTGTTAGAGGATGCCTTATCCGTTAGTGGCCTTCAGACTAAAGAAGAACTTATCAATGCAGCATTACGGGAATATATCAAAGTCAAAAAACGAAAAGATCTAACTGAACTGGCAGGACGTATTGAGTTTTATCAGGATTTTAATCATAAAAAAATGAGGGAAATGAATAAATGATCCTTGTAGATACGTCCGTCTGGATCGAAATCATGAGAGATAAAACCGGAAAGGTGGTTTCCGCGTTTCAGGAAAAAACAGGAGATTATCTGGTTTGCCTTTCCCGTTTTAATCAACTGGAGCTTCTTCAGGGCGCACTGAACGAGAAAGAATGGGGACTTCTTGAAGATTATCTTTCGACCCAATATTTTCTTGAAACTACCCCAAAAACTTGGCGGGAGGCAGCCCGGATTTTTTTTGAATTGAGAACAAAGGGGATTACTGTCAGAAGCCCCATAGACTGTTGCATTGCTCAGCTGGCCATTGAAAACAAAGCACACTTACTTCACCGAGACAGAGATTTTGAAATGATTTGTAAGGTCAGAATGCTGAGCCAGGAAAGGTTTGAACTTCCCTAAACTGTTTATTTTCGACCTGGTTCAGATCTGCTTTGAACAGGTATGGTAAGATAAAGGACTGAACTGGTCTTAAAAAGTTTTGGCCTTATTCAGCCGGTTCCTTCAAAGCCGTCAGTATACAGCTTCTGGCGAGCCGGGTGACAGACAGACCCGCTCCAGCCCCCCGCGGCCTTATCCCTTGTTTGCTTCGGGTAAGGCCGCGGACTATGGCTGGTGCAGGGCCGGGCAGGTCTTTGATTAAATCAGGAAAGAACCTTTTGAAACGCCTACTCCTGCAGAAGGGAATTGCCGTTGCTGTCTTTGTGGACATTGAGAATAGCCAGAACAATGTCCAGGAAATACCACATGAAAAAACCGCCAAAAGTAAAGAGCTTGAGTATTCCCAGCACCCGGTGTCCGAGATAAAACCTGTCAAAACCGATAAATCCGCCGATGAGGGCAAAGAGCAGACAGATGCTCTGATATTTGCCTTCTCCCACAATCAGTTCATTTCCCTCAACATCAGCGTGTATCTTTCCGGTAATGGCCAGGTACAAATCTATCAAGGCCCATACAAACAAAAGAATTGCCAGAACACTGATAATAAAGTTGATTATCGTGATATTAACATCAATGGAAATCAAAATCAGGACAAAATAAGCTAAAAAAGCTCCCAGTCTGGTAAAGGCAAGGTTTTTCAGACCTATATAGTAATAATGGACTCCAAGACTGGAAGCAAAAACCGTCAGAAAAAGGTAGATGGATGAATAGCGTTTGCCGGTTTCCTTTAATTCGTTTCCGCTTATGTCTTTAGGAGGGGTCTTTCCTATGAGCAGAAATACATCGATAATCCACCATATCCCCAGTCCGCCCAGGGTGATCAGTTTTAAAATGCCGGTTCCTATCTTGCCTGTGTAAAAACGATCTATTCCTGTCCAGCCCAGGAGCAAACTCAAAACAATTGCTACATTTAATGACTTTTTATGGTCCATTTCCTCCTGTTCCGGCTGGGGTTTTCTAAAGGATGAAAAAATCCAGGACCATTCATCAGAATAAGTGTTTACTTCAGACATAAGACCTCCACAAGTTATAAAGTTGGCGAAACAATAGACGCCTGTCACTGTTAAGGACGCTAAATATTTGCCGGATTATGCTCCTCGTATTTTGCGGGATTTTTAAAAATAACTGTATCTGTTCATCATATATTATGATCAGCACTGAATCGCGGCTACTCATAAGAACCGGCTACCGACTTTTGTCGGCATGATATATTGCAATAAGCCGTCGCCAGGTCAGTCATACCGGGGAAAGCCGGTAATCAGGGCTTTTATTTTGATTTTGCTGAACAGATACTTCTATTTTGAATAACAGCAGAAAACAGTCAAGGTCAAGAGCGCGGCCATATTTTTACTTTGGAAAGCTCCAGGGTCGGTGGGAGGACTATGAGAAGGACGAAGAGCGGTTATGCGATGCTTATCCGCGGGACAGGGTAGAAACAAGAGTATGTTTTTTTTGCACTACCGCAAAGCAGTCATCGTATTTTTTATTGACAATATTTTTATATTAAGCATAAAATTTTGCAAATTCACTTGATATAATCTTTTTGATAATCTCCACTCCAAGAGTTATGTATGCCTGAATTCATCCTTCTCCATGAATCTCCTTTTCCATTCCGGGTTCAAGTTTTAAGCCGAATACATCGGGTTGCTGTATTGATGCCTTAAGCTCATCTTTGTCTGTTAAAGACCAAGATGGGCTTTTTTTTAACATTGTAACTATTCACCATGTTTTCTTTTAATCCTGGAGCCAATCCGGTTTTCTTATGCCCGTAAACTCAAAGGTCAAACATTGCCGGCATTCGAAACCCGGACAGGCTCTAGCCTTTTGATTTAAGCCATAAGTAGTGCTGAATAGTTACAAAATATTTGTAACTATTCATCAAGATCAAATAAGAAGACCTTCACCCCGGATCTGGTCCGGGGTGAAGGTTAAAGCAGGCCGTTACTCTTTTCCGTCATTCCGGCGAAAGCCGGAATCCAGTGCCGCTGAATACCCATATTCCGTATGTGATGAATAATTACAAAACATTTTTAATAATAATCCGTCAGTCGGAAATGGACAGCCGGCAATGTCTGGTATCTTTTTTCTGAAGCCGGACACGGAAAAACTCGAACAGGAAGGAGGCAGAAAATGGCGATCAAGCGCAAGAGCATTACCAGGAGAAGATTTATCAGCGGTATGGGAGCCTCTCTGGCAATACCCATTGTGGGCAGTTGTATTGGATGCGGTGGCGGCTCCAGTTCCAGTGATTCATCTTACAGGACACGTCTGGTAATACTGGGATCATCTGGCGGTGTTTCATGGTGGCAATCTTCAGAACGGGCAAGCACTTCCACAGCTCTGGTAGTTGAAGACACCATCTATCTCATCGATATCGGCCAGGGAACTTCAGGGCGACTGGCAGAAGCATTTAACCACGATGCTCAAAATCCTGATGGTTCTTACGGTGGTCACGGATCTTCCACTTTTCTCAGCAATTTAAAAGCTTTGTTTTTTACCCATCTCCATCAGGATCATACAGCAGACTATCCTTCGCTTCTGCTGATAGGGCCTGGATCCGGCATTACTCCGGATAACCCGCTGCAAGTATATGGACCGTGCAATCGCGGACAGCTGGAGATTAACCGGTCTGCCTACACCGGAAATATCGTTGAAAACCATGACTATTCCTCCGGTATAACCACTCCGACACCCGGAACAAGACAGATGACGGAAACGATCTGGGAGGCTTATGCCCAGACCATCAACAACATGACCCTGGACGCGGGATACAATGATTTTACTAAAACCGTGAAAATTAATGAGATCGGCACTCCTCTAACGCACCAGGACAGTCCCACCTGTCCGCCCATGAGCCCGTTTGTTGTTTATGAGGATAATCTGATAAGGGTTACCGCAACCCTGGTTGATCATCATCAGGTATATCCCGCGTTTGCATTTCGTTTTGATACTGATGACGGTTCAGTTGTGATTTCCGGCGACACAGGAAGGAATACCAATGGCAATCTGCAATTACTGGCAGATGAGGTGGATTTTCTTGTACATGAAGTAATAGACAGCGAATGGGTGGATATCAGGTTCGGATTTCCTGATCCGGATGAAAATCCCACTACTTACGCTTTAAAAAGGCATATGCTGGAAGCGCACACCTCCATAGAAGATGTAGGAGTGGTAGCAGAGGAATGCAGGGCTAAGAACCTGGTGCTCAATCACATTGTCCCGGGAGACGCTCCGCTGGAGAATCTTCAGAGAGCAGGGGATAATTTTTCAGGAAGACTTATTATCGGAGAAGATTTAATGGAGATAGGGGTAGGTTGATAAAAATTTTTCCCCGCGGGTTAATATTGGCCGTAGATCCGCAACGCATCGGATATACAAATCTAATCCTCTTCCCTTAACAGACTGTTGAAAATCTCCCAATTGGCTTTGTCGCTGCAAAAAGTTCAAACTCTTACGTATCCTCAATACGCCCCAGTGAAACGAAAGAAGGTTTCACGGGGTAAACTTTGATCTTGAACTTTTTTTGCTTTTTATCCGGCACCCACTTAGGACGTCACTAAAGACTTATGCCGGGACAATACTCACCTAAGTGGGTGCCGGACTGTCGCTTGGA
>JAWOGL010000168.1:0-5560 GCA_046496945.1 Desulfonatronovibrio sp. | reverse complement strand
CCCGGTCCCGGATCAAGTCCGGGATGACGGATCCGGGACCGGGGTGACGGTTAAAGCAGGCGGTTGCCTTTTTCCGTCATTCCGGCGAAAGCCGGAATCCAGTGCGGTTGAATAGTCATATGCCGTACATGGTGAATAGTTGCGTGATTAATTGAAAGGCAGTGAACACAGGAAACTTTAATCTGTCAATTACAAACTTTTTTGGTTCTTCGGGTTTAAGCGTACTTGCATGTAAAGAAAAAAAATATCTCACGCCCGGCCTACGCAGGCCTAGAGACACCGAGCAATGCAGGAGAAAGAAATTTAATATTCATATCCACCGAGCCGGTGGCTATGAATAACAAGCTCCCCGCCTGGGGCGAGATCCTTTTGCATTACTGCGCTTCGCAGAAATGCAAAAATGGCTTCTCTTCTCAGCGCCCTCTGCGGCTCAAGCGACTCCTGGAGCGGGCGAGAGACATGAACCGGGGACTGGCCGCCGGCTATGGTCAATAGTTACGAACTTTTTGCGGTAGCGCAGCAATGGGAAAATTTTCAACCAGGAGTTAACAGTCTTCACTTTTTCAAAACTTGATGTTAAATATTATTTATGTCCACAGAAACATCCGTAAACAACACTGCCGCAGCAGACAGCAAACTTAAAGCTCCAGACCCCGGGGAAGTAAACCAGCAGCTCTCCCTTCAGGATATCCAGGCCTTTGAAAAGATTACCAGCCTGGAGATAAGTCCTGAACAGGCGGCAAAAATAGCCGCCCCCGGTGAAGTGTACCCCAGGCAGAAGGCGGTGCTGGCTGTACACTGGCATCCTGAACATATCCCCATGGAAATCATCAGCCGGAGAATTGAAAAAACCTTCCCGGCCAAAGAGGAAGAACTGATCATCCCTACCCAGCATAACCAGCTCATGAGTTATGACGGGCAGTACTTTGGAGTGGAGGTGGACTGTTATTCACGCGGATTCAAAAGAAAAGTACAGCTTCTTCTGCATTTCAAGTCTGAAAAAATCAAAAAAGCCCATGTCCTTCGTTCCATGCTGGCCCACACGTTTGAATACCGCTCCAGCCAGCTTTTTGAGATTATGGACACCATAATCAATCCCAGATGGGATGATTATCTTCAGCTGGCCGCCGAGGGAACCGGCGTGGATGAAACCGTTATCAATTTCACCCGTGTCCAGACCAGAAAACTGCATACCCAGCTTGAAGAAAATGAAGCCGTAATCAACAGACAAATCATTAAGAACAGTCTGCTCCCAAACTATATCAATGCCCAGAGAGCTTTATACAACGATACTTTTATCAACAAAGTCCTGGTACTTATCAAATCCGTCAAAAAAATCGTTAAGGCCAACTTCAGCCCGGCCAATTTCTACCGTACTTCGGAAATCATTGAAGAAGCCCGCGGCATCGGTGGAGGCATAATCGTGCCCCATCCGGAACAGTTCTGGCCCATCCTGCTTTGTGATTACGATGTGGACGGATATGAGGTCTGGAATCCTCAGTCTCAGGAATACACGGAATTCCTCATCAATGTCATCAACCGGCAGAATAAATCCAGACCCTCCAGGGACAGCAAACTCCTGCTCTTTATGGGCGATGACACCCATATGGCTGAAAAAATTAAAGACCCCAATACAGCGGAAGCCTCCAAATATTACCGGGACATTGGGGTGCAGCCCGCCTGGGATGACCTGTCCATTAAAAAATCTCTGATCATAGGCAGCTTCAGCCGGAAGAACATGATCAGAGAATACAGAGAACGTTTAACAGCGGGTTGAAAAAGTCCTTATCGGGCTGGCTGTTCAAAAATTCCAAGCGACAGTCCGGCACCCACTTAGGTGAGTATTATCCGGGCATAAGTCTTTAGTGGCGTCCTAAGTGGGTGCCGGATAAACAACAAAAAAAGTTCCCGGAATCATTTTTTTATTACTTTTCAACATTGAACGTTGAACGTTGAACTAAACATACAGCGACGCAGTAATTGGGAGATTTTCAACAGCCAGCTAAACCGCTAGACAGGTCCTCTGTCAGTTCAGGATAAATATATGCATTACTTCAAAGAGCTGGAAGACAGAATCCATTTCATGGTCCTGGAAGTCACCAGCCAGCTTGAAAACACCCTCAAGATCATCATGGACCCCAAATCGAAACTCGCGGACAGGGTAAAAGCCAAGGATGATCATATAGATAACTATAAAGCGGTTATTGAAAATATGTGCTTCTCCCACATCCACGGAGGTGAGACCCTGCACAAGCAGAGAATTGATTTTATCAGGGCCGTAAACATCATCAGCAACAATCTGGAACGTCTAAGCGATTACTGCGTTAATACTGTGGGTCAGCTTGGATATCTTGAAGACCAGGCAATACTCAGGGACTATGAATTCAAACCGTATTTCCAGCAGATGCTGCCTTGTCTGGAGATCATTGATCAGGCCCTTTTCAAGAAGGATCTCAGCCTGGCCCTGAAAATATGCAAGTCGGAGTTTATCATAGACAAGCTGTATAAAAAAGATTTTGACACCATAATTAATGAACTCAACCAGGACAAAAACAAGCACGACCTGGTAACCTGCCTGTTTATTTTCAGATATCTGGAAAGGATGGGCGATTCTCTGCTTAACATAGGCGAGGCAATAATTTTTTCAGTATTCGGGGAAAAACTTAAAATCCACCAGTACCAGGCCCTCAAGGACAGCCTGAACTCCATAGACAGGGATATTCATATTGATCAGGTGGATTTTGAATCGATATGGGAATCGCGCTCCGGCTGCCGCATCGGGAAAATCATTGACCCCACCCTGCACGACGGCAAGGGGGTTTTGTTCAAGGAAGGCAAACTGGCTAAAATTGCCAGAGAAAGGGAAAATATTGAAACATGGCACGAAATCTTTTCCAGTCTGGTCCCCAGAGTATTCAGCTACAACCAGGGCAAGGCCAACGCGTCCATGCTTCTGGAATTTCTCCAGGGCTGTTCATTCCAGGAGACAATGACTCTTGAGGACAGGGAAATTCAGGAAAACGCCTTTTTCTTATTAAAGGAAACCCTGAGCCTGGTCTGGGAAAAAACAATGCGCCAGGAGCCGGTAAACGCCGGATTCATGTCCCAGCTTTCCAGCAGGGTGGATGATGTGCTCATGATTCATCCGAAATTTGATTTTTCCCAGGCGGAACTGGACACCCGGGGCACCTCTCCTTTGAACACGTTCATTGAAAAACTGAGTGCTGTGGAGGACAGTCTGGAAGCCCCTTTTTCAGTCTTTATCCACGGCGACTTTAATTCCAACAATATTATTTATAATCAGAAAGAACAGCAGATTTATTTTATAGACCTGCACAGATCTTCATATAATGACTATGTCCAGGACATTTCTGTTTTTCTGGTCTCCAATGTCCGGCAGCCCGATTTTGACCCGGTGGTCCGGACCAACATAAACAGACTGAATCAGAATATGTTTGAATTTGTTCTGAATTTCGCCAGGCAAAACAATGATGAAACCTTCAAGGCCAGACTTGCCCTGGGCCTGATCCGCTCTTTTTACACTTCAACCAGATTTGTACTGGACAGGGAGTTTGCCCGGAGCATGTATCAGCGGGCAATATTTCTGGCTGAAAAACTCATGGCGCATCAGGGCAGACCCTGGAAGGAATTTGATTTTTGCACCAGTATCTTCAAGGACAGGGACGAAGCGCAGAAATGGAATTCCAGTAAAAGCCGCCTTCATCCGGACAGGGCTAATAGATCCTCCTCTTGTTAAAGCTGGATCCCAGCACGTTAAAGGTGTTTTCCACGATAAATATGGCGTTTTCATCGTGAGAAAACACGGTCTGTTCCAGACGCTTGAGCATGATGTTGTTGGTTATGGCCATGATCATGTTCTTATCCTTTCCTGAATAAGCCCCGCTGCCGTTAATAAACGTGGCCCCCATCTTCAGGTGGTCAATCATCTCCTTTGCGATTTCCCGGTTTTTATCGGAAATAATCATGACCAGTTTTCTCTGGTTGAACATGCTCATGGTGTATTCCATGGTCACCGACAGAATAAAAACCAGGATAAGCGAAGCTATGACCAGATCTATATCCAGGACACACAGACTTCCGGCAAATAAAACAAAATTAAAGCCAAAAGCAAACTTGCCTATGCCCAGGTTATATTTCTGGTTAAGCATGATGGCGATTACATCCAGGCCTCCGTTTGAACCCAGGGAACGAAGGACCAGGCCGCTTCCCACCCCGCATACCGCGCCCGCGGCCACGGCGGCGTAAAGCTGATCCTGAATCCCCAGGTCAATATCGATAAGCTCGTAGGAAATAGTGGCCACCACCATGGCGTAAAAGCTGTAGTAAAAAAATCTCTTGCTGACGTACAGCCAGCTCAAGGCGAACAAGGGGATATTCAGAATAAAATATATAATGCCGGCCGATACCACAGGGGCCGCGTAATACAGCAGAAGCCCCACGCCGAAGATTCCGCCCGGAATAAAATTGTGTTCAAGGGCGATGCCTTTGAGGCCCACGGCCAGAATAAAGGAACCAATGGTGATAATTAATAAATTCCACCAGATCGTGTATTTAAACAGCTCAAACCTTCTGGACACGTTAAACCTCCAAGACCTCAAAAAAATTGGTAACTATTCACCACAGTTTTTGGTTAACCTCAGCCTTACCTGATAAAGAATTATTTGCCACAGACAATAAGCCAGACTAAAAAGACAGACACAGGATATTTTTTCCGCGGGCGACCTGCCCGCAGAAAAGCTGTCAGCTACCTGCAGTACAATATTCTGCCTCGCCGCCAGGCAATGGCATCCTTTCCTCCTGGCAAGTCGCCAGGAGGAAAATATTCAGTCTGTCTTACAGTCTGCCTTTACGTCGAGCGCAGCGGGTGGCTGATAAATTATTTTAGAAAGCTTAGCCCCAGGCAGGCTCCGCTTATGGTGAACAATTACAAAAATTGGATAATATTCCATTCAGAGACTTATCCCTGACAGCATCCGCCGCAATCAGGGAACGCGGGCTTTAACCTATATAAAATCCTGGAGTCAAGGAAAAGATTTTCAGGGGCAAGGAGTAAGAGGAAAAAATCGGTTCTTCCGGTTTAAGCGTACTTGCATGTAAAGAAAAGAATATCTCACGCCCGGCCTAAGAAGGCCTAGAGACGCAGAGCAAGGCAGGAGAAAGAAATTTAATATTCATATCCACCGAGCCGGTGGCTATGAATAACAAGCTCCCCGCCCGGGGCGAGATCCTTTTGCATTACTGCGCTTCGCAGAAATGCAAAAATGGCTTCTCTTCTCAGCGCCCTCCGCGGCTCAAGCGACTCCTGGAGCGGGCGAGAGACAATAATTTCTTATGCCTTGGCCCAAACTATACATTCAGCATGGCTTAAAGCCTTTTCCCGGCTACGTACGCTTTAGCCGGATGAACCAAAAAAACAGAAAATCAACCCAGGAGATCTTTTATTTCCAGAAGGTCTTCTCTGATCTCTCTGAGAACGCCTGAAACCTTATCCTGGGCTTCCAGACGCATACGGGCGCCGTCAATAGTCAGCTTATCTTCA
>JAWOGL010000133.1:0-4155 GCA_046496945.1 Desulfonatronovibrio sp. | reverse complement strand
TCCAATCCAGTATAACATGTCCGGTTAATGGTTTGTCTTACGGAGCCGCGACAGGGAGTTCGTATCAACAGAAACATGAACTAGGGACTGGCCGCTGTCTATGGTGAATAGTTACGTTAAAAAAGGCATTAATATCCCACGCCGTTGTATTATATTCAGTCTTACAAAGCCCTTCAGGTTTATCAGCGTGTTGTAAAAGTCCTTACCAGGCTGGTAGTTCAAAAATTCCAAGCGACAGTCCGGCACCCACTTGAGTGGATATTTATCGGTATGAGTTATTGCTGCCAACTCAAGTGGGTGCCGGATAAAAAACAAAAAAAGTTCAAGATCGCGGCGTATTTAGCAGGTGCGAGTTTGAACTTTTTGTAGCGACAAAGCCAATTGGGAGATTTTCAACAACCTGTTAAGACTTGACCCAAAGCTTGAGCAGCAAGTCAGTCACACAGCGAAACATCTTGGCCTGCATCAGGCACTTAACTCAGCCAGAAATCCGGCCGCTTTTCTAATGTGGATACCATCTACATACTGTTCGCGTTTTAAATTCATTACTGCCTGAGTGCACTGTGAATCTTGAAAGAATTTGTCTCTGAAGAAACTTAAGGATCTGGAAAGGGATTCATTAGAAAGTTTTACTTCAATTATATGCATATCCCCGGAATCATCCAGCAGGGCAAAGTCAATTTCTTTACCGTCTTTTGTCCGCAGGTAATGCAGGCGAGCGCCTTTGGCTGTGGTATCGTTTATAAAATGCACATGCTTGAGTAGAGATACGGCAAAAGTATTTTCCAGCTTTACTCCCTGATCTCCAAGTACCAGTCCGGTATCATAGAAATAAAGTTTGGGCTCCTTTAAAATGGAGCGAGCGACATTCTTATGGTAGGGGCGCACCAAAAAGACAATATACAGACTTTCCAGAATGGAGATGTAGCTCTGCACAGTCTGCGGCGCAACCTGCAGATCCCGGGCAATGGAGCTGAAAGAAAGGGGTGACCCAACCCTGGATCGAAGCATTTCCATGAGGAACTTCATGGTTTTGAGTTCGTTGATCCTACTGAATTCCAAAATATCTTCCCTGACAAGGTCAGTATAATACTGCTTGCGCCACCTGGCAGCATAATCAGCTGAGCCGGACAGGCAGGGTTCTGGAAAGCCCCCCAGCTCATTGATGACTTCCAGGGCGTCTTGCGGTGGCATATGACCAGACAGCTCAGACACACTAAGAGGCAGGAGGTGATAATGAAAGTACCTGCCTGCCAGGGATTCTCCGCTTTGCCGGAATGTTTCCATTCTGGCACTGCCCGTCACTAAAACCGCCTGTTTCTCTTCCCGACCATCAAAAACACCCTTGAGGTATTTTTTCCAGCCTTTCATTTTATGCAATTCATCAAAAACAAGAAGATCAGTGCCAGGGGGCCAGGTTTGTTTTTTTATAATGCCTGCATCTGCGGGCACATCAAAGTTCAGGTATTGGGGCTTGTGAAAAAGGGGGAGATACTGCCTGGCTAGGTAAGTTTTGCCCACTTGTCTGGGGCCGGTAATCAAGATCATTTTTCTGGACAGGTCTTCCTTGACCCAGGGAAATATAAAACGCCTCATGTCGACTATTTAAAATTATACTTTATAATAGTCAAGACTATTTTGAAATATACTTTAAAATAGTCAACATGATTAATGAGTGGATTCGTACAAAATCCACGGACAACCTCAAAGGGCCTAAAAAAATAAAAATCTGAACATTTTTTGTTTACTTATGATAAGATGTTCTTTATCAAGTAATACGTATTTGTAATTGTTATGCAGTAAAAATTTACATCATAAACTATGAGGAGGAAAAATGATCAAAAATAATTCTTTGCATTTACCTTGCTATTCTAAGCACAGCAACCACTTCTCCATGATCTGTGGTCTAATCATGATCATGCTGATTTCTGCTTTTTGGCTTTTTTACCCTCCTCAGGTCCTTGCCAGCGATTCTGTATCGATTACAGACAGTATGGGCAGGGAGCTTACAGTTCCGGCACAGGTGGACAGAGTAATCTGTTCCGGATCAGGCTGCCTGCGTCTGCTTACCTATCTTCAGGCCCAGGACCGGATAGTGGGAGTGGACAGTGCTGAAAAAGGAGGACTTCCCTTTTCAGCTGATGCCAGGCCTTACGCCATAGCCAACCCTCAATTCAAGGATTGTCCACTTTTCGGAGAATTCAGGGGACATGACAGCCCTGAACTTATAGCCGGCCTTGACCCTCAGCCCCAGGTCATTTTCAAGACCTATGCGGCCAGGGACGGCGGAGTTGACAATCTCCAGACCAAAACCGGAATTCCGGTTATTGCCCTGGACTACGGCAACCTGACTTACGCGCGTAAAGATCTGGACAGCACGTTAAATATTATGGGCAAGGTTCTGGGTGTTGAAGGTCGCGCCGCAGAGGTGATCGATTTTTTCAATTCCCTGCAGGAAGATCTTGAAAGCAGGACAAAGGATATCCCTGAAGCAGAGCGCCCGACAGTCTATGTGGGCGGAGTGGCTCAGAGGGGAGGGCACGGCTTCCAGGCTACTGAACCTACTTACGCTCCATTTGATTTTTTAAACGCGCATAACGCAGCCGGACATTTATCCAAATCTGAAAAAAGAGTTGATCACGCAAACGTGGCTAAAGAAAAGATACTTGTCTGGGATCCGGATATTGTGTTTCTGGACATCTCCACCATGCGCCTGGATGGCATGGCTAACGGGCTGAACCAGCTCAAGGAAGACCGTGCCTACAATATGCTCAAGGCTGTTGGTGAAAACAGAATTTACGGAGTTTTTCCCTACAAATTTTATACTCAGAATTTTGATAATATCTTTGCCAATGCCTATTTTATCGGCAAGGTATTATATCCTGAGCAATTCAGCGACATAGATCCCATGGAAAAGGCTGAAGAAATAAGCAGTTATTTAAACGGTGGTCCTGCATTTAAAGTAATTAATGACCATTTTGACGGTCTGGGTTTCAGCAGGATAGCTGTTCAATAATGATATTTAAGGCGAATAAATAAGGATCTTGACTGAAAATATCCTGTAACTATTCACCATAGCCGGGGGCAGGCCTTAAATTCATTGGCTGGTCATAATATATGGTGAATAGTTACAATATCCTCCTGTCCCCTGGCCGGAGGATATTTTCAACCCAGCTGATACTCCTGGTCATGATCGAATCTATGACAGATGGCCGGCATGTTTCAGGGGCTGCCAGATCAATCAGCTCATTTTGTGAGTAGGGGCCTTTCAGAAAAATCAAAATCATGTGCATCTGGACGTTGTTTTTTTGTTGACAAACTTAGTTATCTATATTTATTGATATTGAAAATCACTTTTAAACTCATAAAAAGGAGAAAATCATGGTTATGAAAGTAAGTCTTGGAGGATTAAACACTAAAGCCAGCCAAAAGCTCAGGCGTGAAATCACCCAGACATCAAACGCGGAAGTGGAGACCATGGAAGAATACGCAGGGCTTGTTCGCCTGGTCAGGCAGAGTTTTGACAAAAAATACCGTAAACCTGCCAACTCCACGTAAGGAGGTTCGTTATGACTGCTGCATTAATCGGAGGAATGGACAGACTCCAGCCTCACTATCAGAAAGCTGCCCGAAAGGCCGGATACAAACTCAAGATGTTTACTGGTGCGGAAAATACGATTCAGGAACGTCTGGGCAATATAGACATGGTAATCATTTTCACCAATAAGGTTTCCCATCCCGCCCGCAAGACCGCCATGAGCGCGGCCAGGTCGGAAAATATACCGGTTATGATGTGTCATTCATGCGGGGTGTCCAGCCTGAAGGAGTGTCTGAAGAATCCTGATTGTCCTTTTAACCGGTGATTTTCATTTCATCCAGGGCAACTCTGTTCACTATATTATGCCGGCAGCATGGATGGTTGTGAGATCCCTTGCCTCCTGTATGGAGTTCAAGGATAAACACTTGTTGGTCAACAGGGAAAAATAATTGTCGTCAGGGAGGAATTATAATTGTCGCTCATCAGTCCATCTCTGAACTGCTGACTGTTCTCCAGAATGAAACTGGAAATTCCTTGCGGCTGTAGTGCCTGTAAGCCCAGCATTGCTGAAGGATGAACTGTTCAAAGGCGCTGCATGTTAGCTCCTGGCGCATTTC
>JAWOGL010000039.1:0-7944 GCA_046496945.1 Desulfonatronovibrio sp. | reverse complement strand
CGCCGATATGCCCCACAAACGATTCAATCCCGGAAAAAGCCCTGATGGTGTTCACCACAATTCTCGCGGTCATCATCAGAATCTCGTCTCCCCTGGAAAAACCGTATTTATCATTATATGATTTGAAATTGTCCAGGTCAGCATAGGCCAGGGCAAAATCCTGTTTTCGGTCCATCATATCCTGTATCTTGTGAATAATGGAGGTATTGCCCGGAAGTTTGGTCAGAGGACTTGCGTCCAGTTCCCAGGCAGCTCTGGCCAGAACCAGGTCTATTCTTATCCGGATCAGTGTCTTGTCCAGAGGCTTCATAATAAAATCATCCACCTCCAGCCCGGTCAGATTAAGCTCCGGGCTGAGATCACTCTGGTCCAGGCAGATTATTACCGGCACCTGGCGATAAACATTTTCACTTTTAAAGATCCTGATAAGTTCCTGACCACCCAGATCAGGCAGCCTGCTGTCAACTATGAGCAGATCCGGAGGATTATTGAATATCAGTTCTATAGCCCCGGCACCTCGTTCAAAAACGGTCCAGTCGGCCTCCGGATAAATATCCTTAAAGCCCTGATACAATTCAGCATTGTCTGAAATTAGAAAAAAATGTTTGTCCGTGTTCATGTTTTTTGCATTGTGCTATTGATGGGGAGTGAATCCGCTGATCTCTGCAAACTCCCGGTCAAGCTCATCCATAATCTTTGTCAGGTGAGACTGCTTTAACTGCAGAACCTTGAACACATGCCCGTTAAGATAACTCACATGGTCGTCGCCGCTTGAACCTACCTGGAACACCCTGGCCATAAAGTCTCCCAGATGGACCACGCAGGCTACATCGGGATAATGCTGGGCGGACTTGGGACGATGATGCCAGACCAGGCCTTCCCTGAGCTTAAGAGGGAGGTTCCATTGATCAGCAATCCAGGCGTTGATCCGGTCATGGGAAAAACCCATAACCTCTTTTTCAGCTTCATAGTAGGGGATATCTCTTTCCTCAACCAGGGCATCCACTTCTTTCTTGACTTCCGGCAGCTGAACTATGGAAACCACCTTGCCCAGATCGTGCAGCAGACCCGCCACTGAATATTCTTCCGGATCTTTGAATCCTGCCTGTTTGGCTATGCTGGCCGAAGCCATGGCGCAGCCCAGGCTGTGCTCCCATAGTCCCTGCATAGATTCCGCCATGATATCGAAAACCGAGGTGCTGATGATCAACCCCCGGATAACATTAAAGCCCAGAAGTACCAGGGCGTGCTGGATAGTGCTTATCCGGCGGGGGAATCCGTAAATCGGGGAATTGACCATTTTTAAAACTTTGGCCGAAAGAACCTGATCCTGTGATATTGCCTTTGCTATCTGATCGGTTGAAGAATCCGGGTCTTCAACCAGCACCGAGACCTCTTCCAGCACAGCTGGCAGAGTAGGCAAATCCTTGACCGACAAAATCTGGTCTTTGTTCTGGGTATACAGATCCTGCATTATTTCTGCTCTTGGTCTTGGCTGTTCTGGTTTGCGTTCTTTTCCTGCACAGCCTGGGAGCTCTTTTGGGCCGCCAGTTTACGCTTGAAATAAGAACGGATGAATTCCTTCATTTTGTTCATCCACGGATCATCCCTGTACCTGCGGAACAGATGGTCCAGACTGTCGATCCTCTCCTGGTAGGATCTGGGCGGATTTTCTCCTTCCACCTCCACGGGATGACCTTCAACTGTTACGGACTCCACCCCCATATTTTCAAGTCTGAACAAAAGGGTATCGCTTATTTCGGTTCCCTGGGCCACCAGAACCAGGCCGTTATCTCTTAAAACCGGCTTTTCCAGGACCATGCCCGGCCTGGCCTGGTTAAGGGGTATCTTTTGCAAAATTATCTCCCTGCTTCAGTTTTCAACCCTGCTCTTATGTAAAGAAAATGTAATTATTCACCGCAACTTATGATTTAAATCAGAAAACCGGACAGGCTTCAGGATTAAAAAAACAGTGTGAATAGTTACAAGAAAAGTATCTATTCACCATATATTATGATCAGCACTGAATCTAAGGCCGGCCCCCGGTTCATGTTTCGCCATTGATGCGATGTTTGACCGTCGCAGGGTCCCTTCAGGCAAACCATACACATTAAAAACTGCCGATTTTTTCCAAAATATGCAAGATTTCCAATCCAGTATAACATGCCCGGCTAATGGTTTGCCTTAGGGAACCGCGACAGGGAGTTCGCATCAACAGAAACATGAACCGGGGACTGGCCGCCGGCTATGGTGAACAGTTACCAAGAAAATTAAGTCAGAGAATAATACATTCCCGGCACCCTCCTGACCAGTCCTTTTATTTCCAGGAGCACCAGCACCTGGCTCACTTTCTGACTGGACCATCCAAGACTTTTGGTCAATTCATCAATATGTGTCTGATCCCGGCAATTCAGTTTTTCGGTTATTTCCTTTTCATCACTCCCCAGATCCGGCACAGGTTCAGGCTTCTGATTAACCATCCGGTCCGCAATTTTGTCTGATCCCGGACTGGACTCCCCCCTGATCATAGGGGCCAGTACCTCCAGGACATCATCTGACTTCTGGACCAGATGCGCGCCCTGTTTAATCAGATGATTGCATCCGTCGTAATTATCCATATTCACCGCCCCGGGCACGGCAAAGACTTCCTTGTTCTGGTCCAGGGCCAGCTGCGCGGTAATCATACTTCCGCTCTTTATTGCCGACTGAACCACCAGCACCCCCAGGGAAATACCGCTGATAATACGATTGCGAAAAGGGAAATTGCCTGGATCAGGCTTGGTCCCCGGACAGAATTCAGTGATTATCAGGCCTTTTTGTGCTATTCTGGCCCACAGATCCTTGTTCATGGCCGGGTAAATCAGATCAATTCCTGTACCCAGGACAGCTATAGTTCCCCCGGGATTGTCCACAGAGGCCAGGTGAGCCTGCCTGTCTATGCCATAGGCAAATCCCGAAACTATGCTCATGCCGGCCGCAGAAATTTCCCTGCAGATACTCATGGCCATATCCTGGCCATATCTGGAACTTTGCCTGGACCCGACCACTGCCAGACTGTAATTTTCAAGAAGAGAAGCATCTCCCCGGTAATACAGCAATACTGGAGGATTGGCTATCTGCCTGAGTCTTTCCGGATACTTTGCATCAGTCCACAAGATAAGCTTTAAATTTTTCCTGGCAATGTATTCCAGCTCCTTATCCACTTCTGTTTCCCAAGCTCTTGAAATAAAAGATTCCAGCTGATTCTTTCTGATCAGCCCCTGATCCTGCCAGTCTCTGTAGTGATCCAGGGCCTGGGCAGGAGAATCATAATGTTTAAAAATTTTCTGCCAGGTCTTTGGTCCCACACCCCTGGCCTTAATAAAAGCCAGGCAGGCCGCAAGCTCTTCTTCTCTTGAATATTCAGGCATAAACCGTCTTCATACCTTTTCCTTGAGTTTAGGGATCAGGTCCGAAGCCTTTCCGGCCGCGGATGAGTCCGGATAATCCTGAGTCAAAATTCCGAGATAAAACAGGGCGTTTCTGAAATCATTGAGCCGTTCGTAAGAATAGCCCATTTTAAGAAGAGCATCAGGAGCTTTGGGATCTTCCGGATATTTATCCAGAATCCGCCTGAAGCCCAGAATAGCCTGGGGAAAGTCCTTTTGCGTATAGTATGTTTCCGCAAGCCAGTACCAGGCGTTAGGAATAAGCTGACTATCCGGATATTCATCAATAAAATTCCGGAACTGCTTCCTGGCCTGTTCCGGCTTTTCTGCGTAATAAAGAGCCAGGGCTTGGTCATAAAGTGCTTTTTCAGAATTGCCGCTGTCGGAATTAACTGGTTTATCAGGTTCAGGTTCAATCTTTTTCAGGGCCTGGGGAATCTCCTGGCTTACTGCCTCTTTTTCCTGATCCTGGCCCCGCGATGTTTCCTGACCTGGCCGCGGACCCGGATAGCTTGCTCCCGGCTCCAGTCTGAATTCAAGATCCATAAGTCTTTGAGCGGCTTCTTTGCGCAATTGTTCAAGGCTGGTCTGGACCTGGTCCAGATCACTGCTCAATCCCTCTATTCTGTCATGCTGGACAGCCACCCGCCTCTTGACTTCTTCAAGTTCCCTTTCCTGGCGCACCATATCTCCTTGAGAAAAGGATGCGCAACCGGACAGAAAAACCATGATAAAACCTACAATAGATATCCTGACATACATAACAAGCTCCACCATGTGTTGATTTTTCAACGGCCCGGAGCCATTGAAAGGCTGGGTGATTCCGGGGTTACGGTTTATTAAAACAACATAAAAATGCAGTGCCGGATCCGGTCTTTTGCATCTGGATACGTTATCGCCCGGGAATTTTCAAGAAATTTGCTCCTGAAAGACCAATAATTCTTGCCTGAAGCCGGATTTTAAGGCAGGATTCCGGACCATGGCCGGAAACAAAAACCGTGCACTTTACTTATCCGGAGGAATTAATGATTTTGGAATACACAATATACGACGCGCTTATTACATCTCTTGGGGTTTTGCTTATGGGGTGTTTTTTTGCAGTCCCGGCCCTGGCTTTTTTAAGCGAAATCACCGGCATCATCAGACATAAAGTATTCATGGATAAATTCGCCAGACAAACCGCCAGGCTTGGTCTCCTGTTTGTCTGGGCGATATTTCTGGCAACGGCCGGGGCCTGGACTGCATGTTCCTGGTATCCTGGGAATTCAGGAGTATGGACTGAATACATCCTTTTAAAGGAATACGGCCTCTACCTGGGTCTTGCGGCTGTTGTCCTGTACAGCTTATACTATTTCCTCTGGGATAAGCTGAAAAAAGCAAAAGCCTTTCATCTTGTTCTGGGCGGTTTGGCTGTGATATCAGCCAAGCTCTTTTTGACCCTGCTGTTCTGGTCGGTTTACCGGGAACTGCTGCCCGCACCCCATCTCATACCTGGAATTGATTCCATATTTCCGCCCATGCTGGCCCAGACATTTCTTTTATGCCTGTCAGGAGCATCCGCGCTGGTTCTGATCTATCTTCTAATCAGGCGAAACAGGGATGATTACGGAAGGGACTATTACCGTTTTGCCCTGGGCTTTGGCGCCAAATGGACCCTGTTTTTTGCCTTAGCCTCTCCGCTGACCTGCATCTGGCTTTTTCTGGTAATGAAAAACGGATTTGATTTTACCTACGTCATAATCCCAGGGGCAGTCTATATCCTGACCCTGCTCATCATGCTCCTGATTCTGTGGAGAATAATAAAAAGCGATCAGCCTCTGCGCAACAAGGCAGCCATAGGAATCTGCCCTGTTCTGATCTGGATTATTCTTGTCTTCAGGCTGGTTTCATATCTGGAATTCACCAACATGATTTCAGATGAACCTGTTGTTCTGACATTTGTCAGGGATTGGCCGGTTCTGTTTTAATGAATTTAAGGCCGGCCTCCGGTTTCTTGTTTCGCCATTGATGCGATGTTTGACCGTCGCAGGTTCCGTTCAGACAAACCATACATATTATAAACTGCCGATTTTTCCCAAAATATTCAAGGCTTCCAATCCGGTATAACATGTCCGGCTAATGGTTTGTCTTACTCAGGCCGCGACAGGGAGTTCGTATCAACACAAACATGAACCAGGGGCCGGCTATGGCGAACAGTTGCCTGACATTTATCCCTTAAGAGGTTTTTTCCCGCAGGTAAATTTTTCTCCTTCTGGACAGTATCCCAGACGCTCGCACCTTGGTCCGGCGGCTGCGAATATTACCGGCAGTTCAACCCTTAAAAGATCAAGCATTTTCCAGGCCATTTTCCTTATTTCCCATTGGGCCCGCTCACAGCAGCGCAGTTCAAAAAAATGAAGCAGGCTGCGGCAGTTCATGCTGACCACGATCTTGGATTCAGATGCCTGGGGCAGGACAAAACGGGCGTCTTCATTGGCCTTTTTGCCCCTTCCATGCTCCTGTAAAATGGTCTTTAAATCTGTATAAGTCTGACCGGCCAGGGCCATGAACTGCTCAAACTTTTCCCTGGCCTCAGGTACGCGGGCAATTGCCGGAGGCAGCACATATTCAAAATCGCTTTCATCCACATATCTCTGACTCTGCTGAGAATAGGAAGCAATCCTGTGTCTGACCAGCTGGTGAGTCAGGGCCCTGGAAACGCCCTGTACCGCAAAACTGTAGCTGACATGTTCTACCGGGCTGTCATGTCCTGATTCAAGTACTTTGGAGATAAATGCGGCCTGTTCTGCCGCATCGATTTCCCCTCTGATCAATCTTGGCCATAAATCCCCCACAAAGCCCGGACTGTAACACTGCCTGAAAGCGGCAAAAATAAGAGACAGGGCATTGGGGGTTCCGGTAAGCAGTTTTACTTCCAGCCTGGTTTGTGCCATATAATTTTCTGTCCTTTTCTGGTTTGTCAGCAGGTTTTGTCTTCCCTGCCCTATTTTGCCAGTAAGCCGGTGGGGGTCAGTCCTGGTCCATAACAGACAACAGTCCCGGCCTCTGGGTCTTCAGGTGCTTATAAGCCCGGGCCGTTACCACTCTGCCCCTGGAAGTCCTTTTAAGGAACCCGCATTGAATAAGATATGGCTCATAAATATCCTCCAGAGTGCGCACCTCTTCAGAGCAGGCCACAGCCAGAGTCTTGACTCCCACAGGCCCGCCTGAGAACTGGTTTATTATGCATTCCAGAATGTTGCGGTCCATCTGATCCAGACCTAGAAAATCAACATCCATTCGGTCCAGGGCAGTGGACGCGATGCTGGAATCAATCCTTTTTTTCTGGGCCACCTGGGCAAAATCGCGTACTCTCCTTAACAGTCTGTTGGCGATACGCGGGGTCCCCCGGGATCTCCTGCCTATCTCCAGAGCTCCTTTTTCCGATATATCAAGCCTGGAAACCCTTGCGGAACGAAGAACAATAGTTGCCAGTTCTTCAGGAGAATAAAAGTCCAGACGGCTGATGACCCCGAACCTGTCCCGAAGCGGTGAGGTCAGCAGACCTATCCTGGTGGTGGCTCCCACCAGAGTGAAGGGTTCCAGTTCAATCTTTACGGTTCTGGCGCCGGGTCCCTGACCGATTATCAAATCCAGGCAGAAGTCTTCCATGGCCGGATACAGAATCTCTTCCACGCTGGCCGGCATCCTGTGAATTTCATCTATAAAAAGAAGATCTTTTTCCCCCAGATTGGTAAGGATGGCGGCCAGGTCAGCACTTCTTTCCAGCACAGGGCCGGAAGTGGAGATTATATTGACTCCCAGTTCGGAAGCCATGATCTGGGCAAGAGTTGTCTTACCCAGACCGGGATTGCCATACAAAAGAACATGGTCCAGATGCTGCTGTCTGGTCTTGGCCGCATCCAGATAAACCTTCAGATTGGCCCGCAGGTCGTCCTGCCCCACAAACTGATCCAGACTTTGCGGTCTGATTTTTTCTTCATTGGCCATTAAAGACATGTTTTGCCTGTGCTAACTTGTACTACCCAGGGTGCCGGACACTGTGCAACAGCAATGAGCAATTCCACAGGTGGCACGGACGGGGCAGAAAAAAACTTTGCTTCCTGCTATTTATTTGTATCGATTAACCATATATTATGACCAGTTACTGAATTTAAAGTCAGCCGCTGATTCATGTTTCGCCATTGATGCGATGTTTGACCGTTGCAGGGTCCGTTCAGACAAACCATGTATATAAAGAACTGCCGATTTTTTCCAAAATATTCAAAACTTTCAACCCCGGATAACCTGTCGGGTTAATGGTTTGTCTTACGGAGCCGCGACAGGGAGTTCGTATCAACAGAAACATGAATCAGCGGCTGACCGCCGGATATGCTGAATAGTTACATTTTTTTCTTTGCTTTTTCCTTAAGCACAGCCCTGATCGCGGTGCTTACGTCAAGGTCGGGCTCTTTTTCAAGAACTCCATCCAGGATGTGTTCCACCTCTCCCGGACTGTAGCCCAGACCAACAAGGC
>JAWOGL010000148.1:0-5878 GCA_046496945.1 Desulfonatronovibrio sp. | reverse complement strand
TATATTTTGTTTCGGTGGCCATGGCGGAGGGGTCACACCCGACTCCATTCCGAACTCGGAAGTTAAGCCCTCCAGCGCCGATGATACTTGGGGTCTACCCCTGGGAAAGTAGGTCGCCGCCGGAACAATTCTTAATGCCTCCAAGGCAAAAAAAGGACTCAAATACTTGAGTCCTTTTTTTTTGTCTTGATTTTAGGCCTTGTTTACTGTGCATTATCAGTAAGCATTTTCCTGAATCTGGCGAAAAAATACCTGCTGTCGTGTGGTCCTGAACTGGCTTCCGGATGGTGCTGAACAGCGATAATGGGCTTAGTCCTGTGCCTGAATCCTTCCAGGGTCTGATCATTAAGGTTGACATGGGTCTGTTCCAGAAAATCCAGATGACTGATGTCCACGCAGAAGCCATGGTTTTGGGCTGAGATCTCAATCTTGCCGGTAGAAAGGTCTTTGACCGGATGATTAGCGCCGTGATGTCCGAATTTTAATTTGTAGCTTTTGCCGCCCAGGGCCAGTCCCAGAAGTTGATTGCCAAGACATATTCCGGCCATGGGATACTTGTCCGCCAGTTTGCTGATGGTTTCAATGCTTTTTGTCATGGCGCCGGGGTCTCCGGGACCATTGGTCAGAAACACACCATCGGGATCTATCCTGGACGCCTGTTCAAAACTGAAATCCGCAGGAACAACCAGCAGGTCAAGTCCTGATTCTTTGAGTAGTCTCAATATATTCCATTTTACCCCGTAATCATAAACCAGGACCTTAGGACCCGTGCCAGGCCATTCGTATCTACCCTGGTCCAGGCCAACTGGAATAGGGCCATTATCCGCCCAGGTATAAGGCTTGGTGTAACCCGCCTGTTCCGCCAGGTTAAGGCCTTCCATGTCTGGAATATCTCTGGCTTTTTCAGCCAGAGTTTTGGGGTCAAGTTCGTTTGTAGACATTAAACCCCTCATGGCTCCGTGCATCCGGATATGACTGGTCAGTGCTCTGGTATCTATGCCCTCTATACCCATTACATTGTGCCTGGAAAGGTAATCCGGCAGGCTTTCTGTGGAACGCCAGTTGGAAGGCTCCTTGCAGCATTCCTTGACAATTAACGCGGAAGCCTGGATTTTGGATGATTCAACATCTTCCGGGTTGATGCCGTAGTTGCCGATGAGAGGATAAGTCATACAGACCATTTGTCCGATATAAGAAGGATCAGTAATTATTTCCTGATAACCGGTCATGCCGGTATTAAAAATCACTTCTCCTCCAGCCTCTCCAGGACCGGTAAAAGATTGACCCTCAAACCAGGTTCCGTCTTCAAGTGCTAGAATTGCTTTCATTATTTTTCTCCTGCATTATTTTTATTACATTTTTTATGTCTTCAGGGGTGTCTACTCCGTGACTGCTGTGCTCGGTGAGCACTACGTGAATGGGTATATCAGCCTCCAAAAGCCTTAGCTGCTCAAGGTTTTCAAGTTTTTCCAATCTTCCCTGATCAAGCCTGCTGAAAAGATCAAGATATTTCAGTCTGAAGGCGTAAAGGCCAATATGCGCATAAACAGTGGATTGATCTGGTGAATAGGGAATAAGATTCCTGGAAAAATAAAGGGCTTTTCCAGACGTGGAAAATACAACTTTGACTATGTTTTTATTTTCAGCTTCATCAGAGCTTATGGGTCTGACCAGAGTAGTTATATTAATCTCAGGATTGGATATAAAAGGAGCCAGCAGCTGATTCAGCATGTCCGGTTCCAGGAGGGGTTCATCTCCCTGGATATTAACAATTATGGAGTCATCATCAGCTTTAAGCATTCCGGCTGCTTCCAGTACCCGGTCAGATCCGCTTTTATGTTCATTGCTGGTCATAACCACTGGAATGTCTGATTCCCTGGCTGTTTTAAAGATGCGGGTGTCGTCAGTGGCCAGACAGACATGGTCCAGAAGCCCGCACTTCGCTGCCCGGCTGTAAACATGCTCAAACATGGGCTTACCGAGAATATCGGCCAGGGGTTTGCCGGGAAATCTTGTGGATTTATACCTGGCCGGTATTATCCCGATAAATTTTTGCTTTATGCTCATGGTAAGTTGCTAACATTTAAGATTGTTTATCAGCCTGGCTGTGCCGCCGCTTTTGTTGTTTACATAATTGTGAAAATCCGCGATTACCTTATCTCTGCCGACCGTTGGGGGTTTAACAAGACTGGAGTATAATTCGTATTTGTCACCGACCTGGTGCAAAAGATTCCGGGACATAATTTCTTTTCCCACCCAGTGAAAATTCTCCCAGAAAGGACCAACGCAGGGGACAACCCCTTGAGACAGGGGTTCAAGAAAATTCTGTCCTCCGCAAGGGGCCAGGCTGCCTCCTACAAAGACCGATCTGGCCAGGGCGTAGGCCGGAAGAAGTTCTCCAAATTTATCCCAGATAATAATACTTGGCAAAGAAGCACCAGGTTCGAGCTTTGAACGCTTGATCCAGGATTTGTTATTGTTTTCCAGAAAATTTTCCCAGGCTTGGATCCGATGGGTATGACGGGGAAACAGAGCAATGGTGGTCCTTGGATGATCATCTGAAATCCTGCTGATCAGCCATTGGATATGAAGTTCTTCCTCCTCCCGGACCGAGCCCAGAACAATAATCGACTGGCCGGCCTTGAAGTACGCAGACAAAGGGTTTTTGACGTAAGGCAGAGGTTTTATGTCTTTAATAATGTCAAATTTGATGTTGGGCATCCTGTGGCGGCTTGAATCCTTGAATATCCAGGCAAATCTTTTTTGATCTCTTTGTGATACAGCCAGAATCTTTCCGGGGCTTATCTGATTGAGCAGCGTGGATAGAGGGTAATACCTGCAAAAGCTTTTCAGGCTCATTCTGGCGTTGCCGATGGTGACGGGATAAGATTTTATCTTGCAATAAAAAAGAAGGGCGGGCCAGATTTCCGTTTCCAGCAGAAGGATTTTTCTGGGCCTGATTTTGGAAAGCGCGATTGCCCAGACAGGATAAATATCAAAGGGAAAAAAGACAAGTTTGGCTCTGTCCTGAATATTATCCTTAAGGGTTTTCATACCCTGAAGAGTATTTACACTGATAATAATCTCAGGACAATTATGCCGGGGCAGGTCTTCCAAAAACTTAAGAACAAGCTTTGCTTCCCCTACAGAAGCTGCGTGAATCCAGAGATCAAAAGGACCAGACGGCATACCCAGTCCGAATCTTTGCCTGCAGACAGGTTTCAATCGTTTAATAAATAATAGAAACGGCAGGACCAGAAGCCACGCGCAGAAATACAGGAACATAAACAGTGCCAGGATGATTGAGTCTTTTTTATGCATAATTCTGCTTATCCCGGGTTTTCAGAATTAACCGCCAGGCTTAGGAGTTTATCCACAAGTGAAGTAAAATTCAGTCCCGCGGCCAGGGCGGCCTTGGGAACCAGGCTTGTCTCAGTCATTCCAGGCAGCGTGTTGGTTTCAAGGAGATAAAGATTGTTTTGTCTGTCCAGCATGAAGTCTGTTCTGCTGTAATGTCTAAGCCCCAGTATCTTGTGAGTCTTGAGAGATAATTCCTGAAGCTGACGGATTATTTTTTCAGATACCGGAGCAGGACATATCTCGCTGGCCCCGTCAGGGTCATATTTGCTGCTGTAATCAAAAAAGTCGCCCTTGAGAGGTTTGATAAGTATCGGAGGCAAGGCGCAGTCATCCAAAACAGCGCAGGTTAATTCAACACCTGCAATGTATTCTTCCAGCAAAATTTCCTGGTTGCGGGAGCTGGTCTGCTTCAGGTATTTTTTCAGCTCTGACAAGCTATGTAAGATTGCAATATCCAGGCTGGACCCTCCGGTACTGGGCTTGGCAACCACGGGGAAGTTAAGTTTTGGCGGCAAGTCCGGGTTTGAACCCGTGACCAGAAGCCAGTTGGGAGTAATTAGTTTGTGGTTGCGCAATATTTGTTTGGACAGGTGCTTGTTCAGGGCCAGAAATGAACCCAGGGGGCCGGAACCCTGATAAGGTATTCCGATGTCATCCAGTAGGGCCTGAATTGTACCGTCTTCTCCGGGACAGCCGTGAAGATTGATAAAGGCAGCATCACATTTGGAGGCTGCCTTTATCAGATCGTCCAGGTTCGGGACCAGGTCAAAAAAAATTACCTCATGTCCCAGGCTTTGCAGGGATTTATCTATCTGGGCAGCTCCGTTAAGGGAGACCTGTCTTTCGTTAGACCATCCGCCTGCTATCAAAAGTATACGCATTAAGATCTGTTCCAAATTTTTGATTTATTTTGTCTTGAATGGCCACAGCCTGATCCCATGATTTTTCAATCAATCCTTTCATGTTGTCATTAATTCCGTAGCGGGAGAAAAGATCGGCAAACCTTGTTTCCAGGGATACTATCCGGTCGTGCTTTACCCGTTTATCGCTGTAGATAATCACCAGAGGCAGAAAAAATCTGTTGATATCAATGTCTCCAGGCCAGAAAACGTGGTGCATGACGCCCTGGGCAATGGCCGGATTGCCGGTAAGTTCCATGACCAGGCTTGCGCCCAGCTGATTATGAAAACCTCCGTGTTCAATGCAATAGAATTTGCCCAGGTCATGCAGCAGGGCCGAAGAAATGAGGGCTTCAGCAGGAACCGGGAGCTCGCCTTCAGCCAGCAGGCAGATGCCTTCCGCAACTGAAGCCACCAGCCGGCTGTGTTCCCGGATATGATCCGGAAGACCGTACTCATCCCAATATCTGAAGCATTCTTCTCTGGAAGGTATGTTCCAATCCGGGTCATAGGGATAATATGCAGGCTTAAAACTCATATGGTAAATACAGATCCGGGAATCTATTGTTTATTTGCAGCCTCATTTTTTAACACCAGTATTGATAAAAGGCAAAACAAAACTTTTGAAGTCAAATGACCGTGCCTGTTGACCTTTGGAGGCGGGCCGATTATGCATGTCCCTGTTACAAAAAATTTAATATGTTGGGGAGGTTTTTATGTGTCTTGCCATACCCATGGAGATTCAATCCATAGAAGACAATGTCGCCCAGGTGGAAGTAGGGGGAGTCAAGAATCAGGTTCGTCTTGATATTATTGATGAACAACCGCAGGTGGGTGATTTTGTTATTGTTCATGCCGGGTTTGCCCTGCGTCGTATTGACCGGGAGGAAGGTCTTGAGACCCTGAAACTTTTTCAGGAGGGATTAGGGCTTGAACTTGTTAAATAAATTTAAAGATCCAGAGCTTTGTCTTAATATTCTGGAGCAAATAAAGGCTGAACTCCAGGGAGAGTTCAGGTTTATGGAAGTCTGCGGGACCCACACCGTGGCTATTTTTCAAAGTGGAATCAGGACGCTGCTGCCGGAGGAAATTGTTCATCTCTCCGGTCCGGGATGCCCTGTATGTGTGACCCATGACCGGGAAATAGCAGCTTACCTCTCTTTGGCTGAAAAAGATGTTACCATCGCCACCTTTGGCGATTTAATTAAAGTTCCGGGTCCTGGAGGAAAAAATCTGAAAATGGCCCAGGCGGAAGGCGCAAAAATAAAAGTAGTTTATTCTGCTTTTGATGCTTTGAATATAGCTGTCAATAATCCGCATGAGCAGGTGGTTTTTCTTGGAGTGGGCTTTGAAACCACCGCTCCCACAATAGCTGCCACCATTAAACTGGCTAAAGAGCAGGGCGTAAAAAACTTCTCTGTTCTATGTTTTCATAAGCTGGTTCCTCCGGCCCTCAAAGCTCTGGCAGCGGATAAGGACATCCGGGTGGATGGTTTGCTTCTTCCGGGACACGTGTCCACTATTATCGGGCTGGAGCCTTACCTGTTTCTGGCTGAAGATTTTGCCATGCCTGGAGTTATTGGAGGGTTTGAGCCTGCAGAATATCCAGAGGCTCAAAC
>JAWOGL010000070.1:0-2978 GCA_046496945.1 Desulfonatronovibrio sp. | reverse complement strand
TCAGCGTGGGCGATCTTGAAGCAGAAATCGAGATCCGTTCAAAAGATGAAATCGGCAGTCTTGGCGAGGCCATTTCCCGGATGCAGGACAGCCTGAGATATTCCATTGAACGTTTGCGCAGGCGAAGATAAGCTTGATAAGATTAAACTATTCAGACAGTGTACTGCCGCCGGGTGCAGATTTTCGGCGGCAGTACCCGCTGTGCGCTGATATTGATTTTAAAATCCGGCAAAAAAGGTTGGTAAAAGAGGCGCTAGAAGGAAAATGATAATTATTCCCAAAGAAAAACCGGTGGTCCATGAGTTAAATAGTTATTATTTAAATATTGATAAGCTCATCGAGCACTATCAGGGAGAGCTGGGCGCGGGGGCCTTATATTTCAGATCCCAGGCCGCCGAGGCCGTGATGTTTTTCGACGAGCAGAGTATTATCAACGGCTACCTTAAAGACCGCAGCCAGGAGCTGCAGGGCAAAGAGGCTGTTGACAGTATAATAGAGATGGCCCGGAGCAATAATTTTGCTGTATCAGTATACCGGATTTTGCCGGAAAGACTTTATTTCTGGGCAAACCTGGCCAACTCAAAGCAGCTTTACAAAGACCTCACCTCTGAATTTACCGATTTGGAAGGCCTGATAAAAAAAATGGAGGGAGAGGAACTTACCGGATTCATTGATGTGGAATTAAACAACAGCGAGAGCGGACTGCTGTTTTTCTACAAGGGCCAGGTGATTGGAGGTTCTTCGGAGGACCACGGCGGCAATGTTGACCGTTCCAGGGAATACCGGAATGATCTGATCAGGCGTTCAAAGGAACACGGCGGCAGGTTTAATGTCAGCAGGTTTTTTATGGAGCTGGGGGAAAAAGCCGAATCAGCCGGAAATGGTGCGTCCGGCAGCCAAGCACAGGCCGGGGGTGCTGCTGCTAAAAGCAAACAGGCCCGGGACTCCGGGCAGATAAGCCGGGAAAGGGCTTTAGAGATGCTCCAGGACCTGCTGGCGGAAGTGGGATCTCTTGTCCGAAAAAACCGGAAAATACGTGCCGATTTTGAGACGCTGCTGAACAGAAAATTTGTTGAAAAAGCTGACAAATATGATTTTCTGGACCCGTTTCTTGCAGAATTCAGGTACTCAGGCGGCAAAATCAGTTATAAGGGCAGTGCCGGTTTTGACGAGCTTGTGGGGGCTGTCGAGGAGTGCGTCTATGAAATTGCTAATGAAAACGGTTTTCTCAGCCAGCTGCGAAGCCGGTTAGATGACTGGCGCAAGCAGTTTGCGGATGAAATTGATAAATTTGATATAAAGCTGTAAGTTTTGTATTATCATTGGAGACAGGCATGAGCCCCATGAAACCCAAGGTGCTGATTGTAGATGACGATGCTGCATGGCTGAAGATGATGCAAAAAGAACTGGAGGATTATTCCGGCACTTTTTCAGTGATGCCTGCTTATGACGGAACCCAGGCTTTGGATGTGCTGTCCTCCGATCATGTCAGCCTGGTGGTAAGCGACCTGCGGATGCCCAACATGGACGGGTTTGAGCTTTTAAATCGTGTTTTGTATAAGTTTCCTGATATTCCTGTTATCATCATCACCGCCTATGACAGGCCCAAGACCAGGGAAGTGGTGTTTAAGAGCGGGGCTGATGACTACATGACAAAACCGCTTGAGGCACAGGAACTTACTGAAAAGATAACAGAAGTGTTAAAGAAAAAAAGCGAGGGTGGGAGTCTGCACAATGTCTCCCTGGAAACCTTTCTTCAGCTCATTGAGATGGAGCAGCAGACCTGCACACTCCATATTTTAAACAAAGATACCTCCAAAACCGGGGTTTTGTTTTTCCGGGACGGAGAGCTGATGGGAGCCAGGCTCGGAGACCGGCTGGGCCGGGAGGCTGCTTATGAAATACTTTGCTGGTCGGGCGTGTCAGTATCAATTGAAAACCGGTGCCCTATAACCGAAAGACAGCTTGAAGGGGGACTGCAGGCTCTTTTGCTTGATGCAATGCGAACCAAGGATGAAAACGAGGATGACTTTAATCCGGGGGAGGAAGCCGAAGACGATGAAATTTTTCTTGACTCGCCTGTGAAAGAAAACCAGGACTCGAATCCTGGCACTGACAGAGCTGCTTTTGATTCGCCGGAACCGGCGGAAAACATTGAGCACGCAAAATCCGGGCCCTCTTTGGACCTGGATCAGCCTAAGGGCAAGTCTCCGGCCGATGTTGTCCGTGAAAAATTAAATTCAGCCCTGGGCAGCGAAGACGGGGTGGAAGATATTTACGAGGATCCTGGGTGGCATTATTTAATAGAACAGGCTTCTGTTATAGGAAAAAGTTTTAACGGCGGAGAGTTGGTCGCGCTATATATAAACAGGGGGAAGAAAGGTCATTCAGTGATCGTTCCGGGCCAACAGGCCGCAGTCGTTTTAATGGACCCGGATGCCTCCAGGGATCGCATTATAGATGCGGTAATGTGATCGGAAAATAAGGGACTTCTGTTAATTAAAGAGCAGAGCGAACAGGCCTTGTCCATACAGGGAGCATGATGAAAGATATTTTCAGGGATATCCTCTCAATTGAAGGAGTTCACGGTGTCGCCGTAATAAATGGGCAGGGAGAGCTTCAACTGAGCCGCTTTTCCAATGAGTACAAGGATGAGGAATCCAGGCTCGGAAGGCTGGACTGGAGTCTGTTTGTCTCAGAGCTTGCCGATACCCTGGAGGCGGAATTTGTGTTTGAAAGACGGCGGCTGTATGTGAGAAAGATTCAGCCGGGTTTTTTTATAACCGTGTTAGACGATATTGCACCGGTTAGCATGGTGCGGCTGAATTGCGAAATTCTGCAGTCCTCGCTCGACAGGCTGAAGCCGGGAGGAAGGCTTGGCCAGATCCTGAAAAAAAGAATTTTTTGATACGAATTTAAGGAACGCTTGAAAAATGGAAAGCGTAAAGGAAAAATCCGGTTTTGACGCAAAAATGAAA
>JAWOGL010000010.1:0-17051 GCA_046496945.1 Desulfonatronovibrio sp. | reverse complement strand
TAAATACGCCGCGACCTTGAACTTTTTTTGCTCCTTGCACTTGGAATTTTTGAACAACCTGCCTGGTAAGGACTTTTTCAACACGCTGATGGAATAATAATTGGATTAGTAATGACTCAAACTACAAAATCTGAGCAGGTACAGCCAGGTTTTTTCAAAAAAATCAGGGGGCTTTTCTTTCAAGCCTGTATGCTTATGGTTCTGTGGCTTGTACTCAGCGGTCATTTTGATCTGGAGCATATCATTTACGGAGCCTTGTCGGTTGTACTGGTGTTATGGCTAAATTACAGCATCCGCCATATTCCGCTGAGCAGCGGAGAACGTGTTACAGGCAGCTGCATAATCTTTCACCGTCTCATCCTATATCTTTTCTGGCTGGTCTGGCAGATAGTCAAATCCGGCACGTTTGTGGCCTATCTGACCCTTCACCCCAAAATGCCCATTAATCCCATGATCGTCAGGTTCAGAAGTCATCTCCCCAATCCCCTGGCCCAGGTGATCCTTGGCAACTCCATTACTCTTACTCCAGGTACCCTGACACTTGATATTAAGGATGATTTTTTTATTGTCCACGCCCTTCTGGATGAAACAGAAGAGGAACTGGTCAGCGGGGAAATGGAGGCCAGAGTGGGCAGGCTTTATATGGAAGAGTGCACTCCGGAACAGATGTGTACGGACGTTCATCTCCTGCAGACTTTTCGGGAAACCCGGGATCATATCGACGGCAGAGACAGGAAATAGTCATGCACACATTTTTCGCCATAATCGCCAGCGCCCTGGCTCTGATTCTGCTTTTGCCCTTTTACCGGGTGTATAAAGGTCCTACTGTGTTTGACCGGCTCCTGGGAGCGGCCGCCATAGGCGCCAAGACCATTACCCTGGTTCTTCTTTTCGGTCTGGCTTATGGTCGTCTGGACATGTTTGTGGATATCGCCCTGGGTTATGCCATTCTCAACTTTGTGGGAGCTATCGCCATGGCCAAATATTTCAAGGCAACCAGGAGTTAGCCCGTGGAAACACTTACAAACATACTGGCTTTAGTCTTTGTCCTGCTGGGGGTATTTTTCATGCTGGCCGGCAGTATAGGGATCAACCGTTTTCCGGATTTTTATTCCAGGGCACACGCTTCGGGCAAGGTGGATACTCTGGGGATACTGCTGTTTATAGTGGGACTCATGTTTTTTGAAGGCTTTAACCTCATCAGCCTGAAGCTTATGCTCGTGGCAGTGTTTGTGGCCATGACCAGCCCGGTGGCAGCCCACGCCCTGGCCAGGCGGGCCCTGGTATTCGGCCTGAAACCCTGGACCAGGAAACAGAAAGAGAAATAATTATGCACTGGCAGATTGAATTTCTTTTGTTCATCATCCTTCTGATTGCCGCTCTGGTGGCTCTGGGTCTCAGAAACCTGCTGGCCGCAGTGGTTACTCTGACCATTTTCAGCTTTATGGCCGCTCTTATCATGATTTCTCTGGGCGCCCTGGACGTTGGTTTTACCGAAGCAGTGGTGGGCGCGGGAGTGGTGGGGATATTCAATGTTGTGGCCATCTTCAAAACTTCAAGGAAGAGTATAGATTGAAACTCTTACAATATCTAACACTTATCGCTTTTGCGGGTTTTCTGCTCATGGTGGCTGCCGAATTTCCTCCCCGGGGGGCAATAGATGCTCCTGTCCATCATACAGTAAATTCGGCGGGCGTGCCTGTAGCAGGGACTTATTATATTGAACAGGCCTATCAGGACGCTCATACCCCCAATATCGTGGCTGTGGTTCTGGCTGACTACCGGGCCTATGATACCCTGGGAGAGACCATTGTCGTTTTCGCCGGAGCCATTGCCTGCTTCTTTATCCTAAGGAGAAGGCCATGAGAACCCAGACAGAAAGTCCCATTATTGAAATTGCCGCCCGGGGCCTGGCTCCGGTTATTCAGCTTATCGGCATATATGTTTTCTTTCACGGGCACTATGGACCTGGAGGCGGATTTCAGGGGGGAGTGCTTCTGGCTTCCGGGATTCTGCTTCTTAGAATGACCATAGGTTTTGACAACAGCCAGTATCAGCTTGCCTCCAGCAAGACCATTTTGATTTGCGCCATCGGCGCCCTGATTTTTGCCGGAACCGGGCTGGCCACCCTTTTGTTTGGAGGCAATTTCATGGACTACGCTTATCTGCCTGTTCCCGGGCTGGAAGGCCCTGATATTCGCTACTACGGGATACTTTTTATTGAAATCGGTGTAACTCTGGCCGTTATGACCGCGCTCGTTTCAATTTATGACGATTTACTGGAGAGTTGAGTCCATGCCTGAATTAATTCAAGGTCATTACGCCTACTTTTTTCTGATGATTCTTTTTGTCATAGGCTTATACGCCATGATGATGAAGAAAAATCTCATGAAAAAAATCATGGGCATGTCCATGGTGCAAAGCGCGACCATTATGATCTGGATCGTGGCCGCGTACAAAGAGGGAGGCACAGTTCCTATCATGGACAAATCCATACCGGTTGATAATCCGGATCTTTATATCAATCCTCTGCCTCACACCCTGATGCTTACCGCCATTGTGGTGGCTGTGGTCACTCTGGGAGTTTCCTTTGCTCTTGTCGTAGCCATCTACAGAAACTTCAAATCTCTTGACGAACCTACTATACTGAAGCGGATGAAATGAACACCAATATTCCCGTACTTATCCCGGCAGTCTTCCTGTTTGCAGCCCTGCTGGTACCGTTAGCCGGGTACTGGAAGCGCTCTGTTTCCGTGTATCCTGCTCTGGCTGCTTCGGCAATGGCTACATGGTTTTCAGGCTCAGGACTGCTTTACACAATAGAACACGGCGCGGTCAGTTATCATTTGTCCGGGTGGATGCCGCCCATAGGCATTGAATATATACTGGATCCCCTGTCCGCCTTTATATGTACGGTTATTACCGCCGTGGCCACCATAGTGCTTTTTTATTCCAGGCGGGTAGTCAGGTTTGAGACTCCGGACAAGGAAATGCCTTTTTACGCCTTGTCCATGCTTCTGCTCATGGGGCTGACCGGCATGGTCATGACCGGAGACTTTTTTAATCTTTACGTGTTTATTGAGATCAGTGCTCTGGCCGGGTACGCTCTGGTAGCCATCGGCGACAAGAGAGCTCCGGTTGCCGCATTCAGGTATCTGACCCTGGGTACGGCCGGAGCCGCGTTTTATCTTCTGGGCGTATCCTTTATTTATATCTCCACAGGCACACTTAATATGGCGGATGTGGCCCAGGTCGCCCCTCTGGTGGAAAATTCCACTCCGGTCATGCTGGGCCTCAGTCTCATTGTTCTGGGAACCGGCCTCAAGATGGCTCTGTTTCCCATGCATATGTGGATGCCGGATGCTTATTCCTATGCCTCTTCCTCGGCCACCGCTCTGATAGCACCCATTGGAACCAAGGTCTCAGCTTATGTTCTTTTGAGAGTCATGTTTGATGTTTTTGAGCCCTCATACACAGCCGGAGACCTTCCCCTGGCTCAAATCGTAGGTTATCTGGGCGCTATCGGAGTTATCTGGGGATCGGTCCTGGCCATCTGCCAGAAAGAACTCAAAACCATGCTGGCCTACAGCTCTGTGGCTCAGGTGGGTTATATCGGTATAGGTATCGGTCTGGCTTCTCCTCTGGGCTTTATCGGTGCGGTTCTGCACATACTCAATCACGCCTGCATGAAGGCCTGTCTGTTTCTTATCAGCGGGAACCTCAGGTTCCGCCTCGGGCATTCGTGGATACCCAGATTTGAAGATTCCCTGCGGATAACCATGCCCTGGACAGCCGTGGCTTTTGTGGTGGCTGCCATATCCATGATCGGACTGCCTCCCACGGCCGGCTTCTTCAGTAAGTGGTATCTGGCTCTGGGCAGCATAGAGCAGGGCAGCTGGATTTTTTTGGTGGTGCTTCTGGTGAGCAGTCTTCTCAACGCGGTCTATTTCTTTCGGATTATTGAAAAAATGTATATCAGGCCTCAAAGCGAGGAAATGCTTAAAGCACAGGAACAAGGAGCAGCCCCGGTTTGGGGACGCAAAGAAGCTCCCTGGTCAATGCTTGCCCCTGTATTGCTGCTGGCCGCTTCCCTGCTGGTGCTTGGAATATTCAATGTCTGGATCGTGACCAATTTTATTGAATTTATGATACCCATAGGATTATAGCAGGAACCATGAGCCCTGAAGTTTATACATCATCCATACCTTTTCTGGCGGTAATGGTATCAATGGCTGCAGTGCCTCTGATCCTCCTGTCTTCCAGAAAGCCTAATATCCGTGAATTCTGGACTCTGGCCGCTGCTTTTATTAAATTTCCCCTGGTGCTTTCTCTGCTGCCCGGGGCCCTGTCCGGAAAAGTAGCCCAGTTTACCATCCTGGAAATATTTCCCGGCGTCGCCCTGGAGTTAAAGGCTGATCCGGTAGGAATCTTCTTCGCTTTGATAGCTTCGGGTCTGTGGATATTCACCTGTTTTTATTCAATAGGATATGTCCGGGGCAGCAACGAAAAGAAACAGACCAGATATTTTGCCAGTTTCGCGGTTTGTCTTTCAGCTACCATCGGTATTGCTTTTTCCGCCAACCTTCTGACCTTCCTGATTTTTTATGAAATTCTGTCCATTGCCACTTATCCTCTGGTTATTCATAAGGAAAATCCTGAAGCCATCCGTTCAGGACGTCAGTATCTGACCTACGCTCTCACCGCGGGCCTGGTACTGATTGCGGCTATCGGCTGGACCTATGTCCTGGCCGGCACTCTGGATTTCAAACCCGGCGGCCTGCTGGACGGGGTTATTAATGATCCGTGGATCGCCAAGAGCATTTTCATTCTCTTCATGGCCGGATTCGGGGTTAAAGCGGGTATCATGCCTTTGCACAGCTGGCTCCCGGCAGCAATGGTCGCCCCCACTCCGGTCAGCGCCCTGCTGCACGCGGTGGCAGTGGTCAAATCCGGCGTTTTCGGAATGATCAGGCTGGTGGGCTTTGTCATGGGACCGGAGAACATGCAGATATTCGGCCTGGATATGATCCTGGCCTTCTTTGCCGGGGGAACCATTCTTCTGGCCTCCATTATCGCCATGAAGCAGGATAACCTCAAGGCCCGGCTGGCTTATTCCACAGTGGGACATCTGTCTTATATAGTTCTGGGACTGGCCCTGATCACCCCGGAAGGTTTTACCGGCGGCCTGCTGCATCTGGCCAACCACGCCACTATGAAGATAACTTTATTCTTCTGTGCCGGAGCAATTTACGTTAATCTGCACAAGACTGAAATTTCTCAGCTTAACGGAATCGGAAAGGTCATGCCCTGGACCATGGGGGCATTTACCATCGGGGCCATGGGGCTGGCCGGTGTTCCGCCGGTGAACGGTTTTATCAGCAAATGGTTTCTGTGTATGGGTTCCCTGGAAGCAGGCCAGGTCCTTATTTTGTTTATATTTATCGGCAGCGGCCTCTTAAATGCCATGTATTTTTTCCCCATTGTTCTTCGGGCGTTTTTCAAGCCCGGTGGTAAAGAACTGGAAAAACACGGGGAAGCTTCCATGATGATGGTCATTCCTATCTGTATTGTTGCCGCTCTTTCTCTGGGCCTTGGGCTTTACCCCAACCTGTTTCTGGACATGTTTGATCTTGCCCAGGATATAACCCGGAGCGTGATGAACATAAATCCTGAAGTCATGTTTACGGACAAAAACTTATGAAGATGTTATACTGGATTATTCTCGGGGCTGTTCTGGCTGTGACCCTTATCGCCCAGCTGCAGACTGAGCCGCATTACTGGTGGGACAGAATCCCGGGCTTTTTCGCCATCTTCGGATTTGTGGGCTGTTTACTCATAATATTAGTGGCCAAATCTCTCGGCTATTTAATGGTGAGTAAAAAACCTGATTATTACAAGGAAGATACTGATGCTTGAGCTACCTCCAGTCCTGATAATGTGGCTGGGGCTGATCATACTGCCCTTTCTGCCCAGAGATATCCGCCCCAAGGCCTTTATTCTGTTTCCTCTGGCCGCCTTGATCATGATCCTGGTTATTCCGGTTGGAGCCCAGCAGAGTGTGTCCCTTCTGGGCTATGAACTTGTTCCTCTCAAGGTGACCCAGCTAAGCAGGGTGTTTGGAATAATTTTTGCCCTTATAGCTTTTATGGGCGGTATTTATTCCATGCACATGAAAGAAACCGGACAGCAGATTTCCGCCCTGATTTATTCAGGAGGAGCTCTGGGCGTAACCTTTTCCGGGGATTTCTTTACGGTATTTATTTTCTGGGAACTTATGGCCATTGGCTCCACGTATCTTATCTGGGCCAGACGAACTCAGGAATCAAGCCGGGCCGGAATGAGATATCTGCTCATGCATCTTTTCGGGGGAAGCCTGCTTATGGCCGGAATTATCATGCAGGTCCACACCTCGGGCACAGTGCTTATATCCGCATTCACCCCGGGTGAATCCATGGCTGCCTGGTTTATTCTTGCCGGGGTCTGCGTCAACGCGGCAGTAGTACCTCTGCACGCCTGGCTGCCGGACAGTTATCCCAAGGCAACGGTTACCGGCGCTGTATTTCTAAGCGCCTTCACCACCAAGACCGCGGTTTATGTGCTGGCCTCTATTTTTCCGGGCTGGCCCATTCTTCTGATCCTGGGGGTGACCATGACCCTCTACGGCGTCACTTTCGCTTTTCTGGCCAATGATATCCGTGAGATCCTCGGCTACCATATTGTCAGCCAGGTGGGATACATGGTCGCCGGCGTGGGCATAGGCACAGAGCTGGCCATCAACGGGACAACCGCTCACGCGTTCAGCCACATTCTTTACAAGGCACTTCTTTTCATGGGTACGGGCGCAGTACTTTACAGCGCGGGCACCAGCAAGCTCCACGAGCTGGGTGCGCTGGCCTCCCGGATGAAATGGGTGCTTCTCTTTTACATGATTGCCGCCTTTTCCATATCCGGGGCCCCTCTGTTTAATGGATTCATCAGTAAGGCCATTATCGTGGAAGCTGCCGGACAAAGTCATCTTTATGCGGCTAAAATGCTTTTAATTCTGGCTTCTGTGGGTACGTTTCTGTCAGTGGGCATTAAACTGCCTTATTATACCTGGTTTCATACCGCCAAGAAAGAACACACCCTGAAACCCGTGCCCAAAAACATGATGGTGGCCATGGCAGCCACGTCTTTTCTGTGTATTTTTTATGGTATATTTCCGGATGCCCTGTACATGGAACTGCCCTATGTCATGGATTACAGTCCGTATACCATACCTCATCTGGTGGAAGTGCTTCAGATACTTACCATGACCTTTATCGCTTTCTGGATAATCCGGGAAAAACTGACTCCCAAAAACAAGATATCCCTTGATGTGGACTGGTTTTACCGAATGGCCACTCCAGGGGTCAGATACGCTGTAGTTGGAGGGGTTAACAGGATTTATGAAGTCTGTGAGACCCTGGCATTTGATTTTGCTCATTCTGTGGGGAAACTCTCCAGACACCCCCTGCAGGTACTCAGATCATTCAGTTTTCCTACCAGAGATTACGACCAGGATCTGGACCGCGCGCCATTGTCTACGCCCATGTTTTTGACTGTCCTGGCCTCGGTCATTGTCTTTGTCCTGGTTATATGGTAATAATTACAGCCGGTTTCAGGCGGCTTTCTCATCAATAAAAAAGGGCGCCTCAGGCGCCTTTTTTATTTACAACCTGAATAAGTAACATGGCAGATACAAAGAATTATACACCACCTCATCCAGGCAAGCCTGAAATAAACTGCGCTGACCAGGAAAGTATTTCCAGGCTTTTTTTTGATAAAAGCGATTACGATCTTTTGAGACTGGTCAATGACGTTTATAAAAAATCCACCCTTACCAAACAAAAAAAGCTGCTGACCCCTTTTCTGCATCCCCACGGGATTAAGGAAATTGCAGCTCCAAGGGCTCTTCGGGTTGCTTATTCAGTAACCGAACTCCTGGGTTCTCTGGAAACCGGTCAGGCCGGGGACCGGCTGAGCGCTCTGAATTCCCTGCGAGATGAGGTGCTTTCCACCGCGGATGGGCCGCTGCGCATCAATACGGCCAGGGTGCTGGTGGAGATCATGAAAAACCTGGTCCGAAGCCAGGATGACTGCAGGCGCCAGCTGGAGCTGGCCAGGGATTTTTCCGCGGTTTCATCAGGCAAACCCAGGCTGGTGAGGTCTCAGCTCAAAAAATATCATCTGCTGGAAATGCCTGAACAATGGAATCAGGTAGCTTTTGACGAACACGTCCATGACGTGAACACCACCGGCAGAAAATCCCCCACCCACCTTATTATGGATGCCTGGATAAAAGGAATCCGATCTTTGACTGTTGTCTATTACAACCATGTTTCCGAGGATGCTGCCGAAGAACTGCTCAGAGCAGCTTCCATTATGGGCATCAATGTAAAGATCGGGATTGAGTACATGGTCGGGTTCAGAGGCAGGCAAGCTCGGCTGATCTGGATCCCCAGAGGATTCAGCGGTTCTCTGGGATTTCTCGACTTTTTGAAAACATCCCGGGTTATTGAATTCATGAAAAAGGGCAAAGAGGTTTCCAGATTAACCCGCTCCCACATCCTGAAGCTTCTGGAACAGTTTAATGAAAATCATCTGGACGCAGTGAATAAAAAGTTTGGAATCGAGATGGACCGGCTCAGGGAGTCTGACTTTATAAATTCTGTGGGACCAGGCCAGGTTTCGATTCATCACCTGGGAAGATATATCCAGGAGCGCATTGCCGTGCATCTGGGTGAAAAAGTTGAAGCCGATATCTCCCTGCAGCCCGCAGGCCGCGATGATCTTGGCGCTGATGCCGTGCAAAGCAGCAATCTGTCCGTCCCGGATATGTATGATATTATCGAGGACTATTTACGCCCGGCCGGAAGCAGTGACGGGCCGGATTTTTCTGATGAAAAGGATCTGCCGGAACTGCTGGTCATGAAACCTTATGAACTGGCCACCAGGATCAAAAGCCTGCATTCCAACTCCAATATCACCCTGAACCTGTGCAACCTCAAGGTCGAGGACGTCATTGAACTGCTTTACGATTGCCGGGGCCTGATCACTCACCTGGAGGTTCTTAATCTTAAAAATCAGGTCCTGGGCCGGGAATATGACAAAGAACTGATCATCAAGCTTCAGAGCGCCATCAACGCCGGCAACGTAATCAAACTGAAAAGATACCTTACCAGAATGTTCGACCAGGCAGTGGACAGCCCGGATTTTGATGAAAAGCGGAAAGAAAAGCTGATTGAAATACTTTGCGACATTCCAAAGTTCCAGTCCTTTTACAAGGATGCCCCCCTTCGCTCCTGTATTGGATCGGATTCTACCGGACGGTCGGAACGTCTGTTCGGCATGGGACTGGTTCTGGCTGAATCCTTACCCAAGCCGGCCCGAAGAGAGCTCAGCCGGCCGACCAATACCTGTTACGCCAATGTTAATGTTGGAGTGAAATCTTATACCAGACACACCCTGATTCCGGTGTCCATGCCCGGCGGTGTTTCAGAACGGGCCGCTGATTTTTTCAGAAAGGTCCCTGGACTTAAAAGGCTTATGTACCGCAGGGAAACCGACTGGCAGATTCAGGATTATTTTCCCCAGGAAGGAGGGGAAAGCAATATTTACGCCCTGGGGGGGATTAGGAGGCAGGATTCGGACCATCAGAGAAAAAGCATCGCCCGGAGTTCACTTCCGGCCAGTATGATTTCTCCGGTTTATCTCAACACCAAAATAAAGATCGCCGGAAAAATAGCCCTGGGTTTTATTCCGGCCTTTCTGACCTTTTTTTTAAGCCAGGACTGGTGGCTTCTGGTCTACTTCGGGGCCCTGATCTGGTTTGCCATAACCGGGATCAGAAATATCATCCAGTCGGTGCTGGGCTGCGGAGGGATCAACCGCCCCTCCCTGGTCCGGTGGAACAGCTATGTGAGCTGGGATCGTCTGGCTGATTCCCTGATGTATACGGGATTTTCCGTTCCCCTTCTGGATTATTTCATCAAGACCCTGCTTCTGGACAGGACCCTGGACATGACTGTGTCCAGCAATCCGGTTCTGGTATATTCGGTTATATCCCTGGTCAACGGGATATATCTCTCTTCACATAACCTGTTTAGAGGATTGCCCAGATCGGTGGTAATCGGCAATTTTTTCAGAAGTCTCCTGGCCATTCCCCTGGCCCTGACCTTTAACTGGATGGCAGGGGGAGCTTTGGCCCTGGCAGGGATCCTGGCCATTGACTCCGTGCTTCAGCAATGGGCCGCCATAATATCCAAGCTGGCGTCCGATACAGTGGCCGGCGTCATCGAAGGCTTTGCTGACCGGGCAAGATATATAAGACGCAGGGTCCTGGATTACAGAGGCAAATTCAACCATCTGTTCAATACGTACGCTCAGCTGGAGATTCTGTTTCCTCTGGATGATGTTCTGAGCCTGCTTGAGTCCACCAAAGAGCTTCTTCAGACCATAGAGTATGAAAAGAGAGACATGGTGAACATCATAATTGTCAACGCCCTTGATCTGCAATATTTCTGGAAGTACCAGCCCAGGGCACGCGGAGTGCTCAAGCAGTTCCTTAAAAGAATGACCAGAGACGAACGAAAGGTGCTTTTGCTTTCCCAGCATGTGCTGTTCAGAGAAAAACAGATCAGCAGGCTTCTTCTGGATGGACTGGTGGGTAAAAATTTTGCCAGAGCCCTGTCTTTTTATCTTGATCACTGGCAGAATTATCTGGAAGGACTTGAGTATATGGCGGACAAGTATCCGCCGTTGAAAGAAGGGCGCAGTAGAGCCGGTCTAATGGATGATTTTTATAAACCGGCTGATGATGATTATCTGGACCGCTCTTTTGTATGATCAACTGCAAAAGAGTAGTTGCCCCGCAAAAACTCATCCGTATACCAGGAAATGTCTTCATCGTCTCTCAGCACCATATCCAGGAATCTGACTGACCCGAGCAGGCGGCCGATGTAATCAAGTTTTTCCTCTAATCTGGGTATGTCGTATTTCTTCATTTCCGCCCGGACCATATCGCCTTTCTGCTCCACCCTGAAGCCGATCCTTTTCAGTATGGAAGCGATCAGGGCCGCTCTTTTAACCCGGAGATTCTTTTCAGCCGCCCCTCCCTTGAAAACAAAGGTTATGTAGTTGTCGTTGATCTGATCTGAACAGTACACATCAAGGGTAATAAAGTGGTATCCCGGTCTGGCGTTAAAGTTCAGGTATTCGCCCGAAACTATGGCGTAGCTGGGAATTCCGGATTTTCCCCCGGCGTTGTAATATTTATCGAGCTGTTTTTCCGGGGCCTGGACGTGTCTTGAGATGTCTATGCCTGCAGGTCCGGTCCAGGGTACTTTTTCATGGGTCATGCCTTTTAGCAGTGCCCTGAAGGGAATCGAAGAAATTCCTTCCAGGGTGGCCTGGGCATCGCCTGGTGTAATGTCAAGTCCTCCGCCCAGATCCAGGATGTAAATATTAACCGGCAGCCGGGTTTTCAATTGGACTGCTCTGTATTTTCCCAGAGGAATATCCTGGCCCAGTTTGAACATATGCTGCATGGCCATTTCGTGGGAGAAGCGGACAATGTCATGCAGGGTGGTGCAGCCCCGGGCGGAAAAATTGTCCTGGTGGGGATCGATCAGGGTTAAAGGAACGATCTTTTTGATGTTTTTCCGGACCAGACGGAAAATCGGGCTGTCCTTCATAAGATTGACCGATTTTTTCTCTGCTTTTAAAAGCCCATGGACTATGCCGTGGTATACTTTTTTGTGGGTGGCATCCAGGGTGATAACTTCCTGGTCAGGGATGGTTTGGGTGGCGTTTCCCGTACCCACCAGGGTGGGGATGTGGAATTCCCTGGCCACTGATGCCATATGTCCGGTAACGCTGCCTACGTCGGTAATAATACCCGCGATCCTGGACATCACTGAAACCAGGCCGGGGGAGGTATGATCAGCAATCAGGACTGCTCCCCGGGGTACGGAGGCCAGATTCTGCTCAGAGTCTACAATACAGGCCGGACCGGATACGGTTCCGGAAGAAGCGGTCATGCCTCCCTGTAAAATGAGGGTATGTCCGGAGGTGTCTTCCAGACTCTGGTCCTGGGAGGTCTTTTGTTCCTGAAGTATGCGGGTCAGTGGTCTGGACTGCAGGATAAGTACTTTGCCTGTCTGGTCTATGGTCCATTCCATATCCACGGGCCAGCCAAAATGTTTTTCCAGTCTCAGGCCGTAATCTGCCAGGATTTCCATTTGATTTTCGTTGACGCATGGCTCCTGCTGGAGATTATCGGGAACAGAGGTGATTATTATGCCCTGATCCTGATCCATGACCAGCATTTGCTTTTTTAAGGAAATCTCCTGGCGCACAACGCGTTTTCCGGTTCTGCTGTACTGCCAGAAATCAGTCGGCATGGACCCGTCCACCACACTGACTCCCAGTCCCCAGTTGGCATTGATGTACAAGTCATTATTTTCGTCTTTGATGGGGCTGACGCTGTACAGGATCCCGCTGCTTAAAGAATCGACCATGATCAGGCACAACACGCTCATGATTACGTCTATGTCACGGTACCCCTTGCTGCGGTGATAAAAAACCGCCCGGGGATTAAAGGTACTGGCAACTACTTCCTTATAGGCGTGAATTATGTTGCTGCTCCTGACATTGAGCAGGGTGCTGTGCTGTCCGGCAAATGAAGAGTCGGAATCCTCTCCGGTGGCGCTGCTGCGCACTGCCATTCGTATGCCCGCTCCGAAACGGTTTTCCAGGTCTGCTACTTCCCCGGCTATTGCCTGCTCAAGATCTCCAGGCAGGTCAGCGTTCATTATCCCGGTCTGGATCTGATCACAGGCCTGGTTAAGACTATGGGTATCAGAAATATCCACGTCTTTGATTTTATCTTTTATCAGCTTGTCCAGACCGGTCTGTTTTAGGAACTGGTAAGCGGCAAAGGTGGTTACGGCAAAACCCCGGGGGGTAGGCAGATTAACCCGGTTAAGTATTTCACCCAGATTGGCGGCCTTGCTCCCTGCCTGGCAGTGACTGTCCCGGTTCAAGGCTTCCAGGGCGACAGTCCAGCTTGTCTGGTCGGGCATATTTTTATGGGCAAATTCCTGCAGAATGGAAATGCCGATTTTTTCCGTGGCCTGAAAAAGCTCCGGGTATTCTCCGCCGGATATGGCGTTGATATCTTCTGATATGTCATACACGATACTGATGAGCCGTTCGCATAAAGACATTACTTCATCAAAGTCAAAAGGCAGATGCTGCAGAAGGATGTCATCCAGCTCGTTGATCAGGGACAAAGCCTGATTATTGTTGCTCAGCAGGCTCTTAAAGTGTTCATATTTTCGTTTGAAAACAGCTTTTTCAATATTTTCAAAAGATGATATCCGGCGCTCTTTGCCTGTCGGTATATGTTTATCATTGGTCATGCCTGTTACCTCTTTAATCTGGTCCTCAAAATTATGTGGACGAGGCATTTGGAACTCAGGTCAGGGGGAAAGTCAAGTTTTTCAGTGGTCCGGAATGGTGAGATTGTCTTTGTTATACGTTCCGGTCCGGCAATCCAGGACAGACCGATAAAGCGCATTTTTTGCTTCAAGCCGCAGACCCGTCAAAAGCCTGCTGATAAAAAATATCAGCAGGCTTTTGACGGGTGAGTTTCCGGTAGTGGATTATTTATTCAGGCATCTGGGAGGAGTGGTGCTCCACAATCAGCCAGTGGTCTCCGAACCATTGGTACACAAAGGTAAAACGAGCGCTGACTGAAAAGGGTTTTTCACCATCTGGGCTGAAAGTGAAGGTGTAAACTCCCGAGTTTATGGCGATATCATTATAAACCCGGATATTGCTTTCATCAATTTTGCCGCTGGGTTTCCTGGCCAGAAAGTGCACAAAGTAGTCTCTGATTTCTTCGTGGTTGTGACGGACCTTGTTGGAAACCGTGGGCAGAAGAATGCCGTTAAAGGCGTACTGGGCAGTGACCTGGTCCGGGTCGCCGCTTTCTACAGCTTTGTTCCATTTTTCAAATAATTCCGCGACATCTCTTTTAAAGTCCATTATTTTCCTCCGTGTTATTGTTGCTGCTGCAAACCTGATCAGGTCCACTGCAGTTAAGTTTACAGGGTAATGGGCATGCCCATAAGGGGCCAGACCAGGATGACGAACAGGCCGACCACAGCCATGAGCAGAATACTGGCCGGTATGCCGTAGCCAAAGAATTGTCCGCTGGTGAACTGCCCGGAATTATAGGCAATAGCATTGGGCGCGGCTCCCACCAGGAGCAGGAAAGGCATGCCGGCCACGGTCAAGGCGCTGTAGAGGATGACCTCCGGGGCTACTCCCAGATACGGGGCTACCACCAGGGCCACCGGCAGTGAAATGGCAATGGCTGCCACGTTCATGATGAAATTGGTCATCAGCATGATGAAAAAGGCTATGCTCATGACAAAGATGAACCAGTGCGCATCCTGAAAAAAACTCAGCCAGTTGATGGCCAGCCATTCAGCAGCACCGGTCTGCCACAGGCAGAAGCCTATGCTCATGGCTCCGGCAAAAAGCAGGATGATGTTCCAGGGCACCTCTTCCAGGTCTTTTATATCCAGGATTTTCAGGATGAAGAAAAGAATGGTGGACACCAGCAGGACAGCTGCCTTGTTAAAGGGCTGAAGAATATCCAGAAATGACTGAAGAGACAGAAACAGGATAACACTGCCGATAATAGCCACAGCCAGGATTTCCTGCCTGGTGATGGGGCCCATATCCTTACTGAGCTGCCTGGCCTTGTCCCTGAGTCCTGGAATGACCGGCTTTTCCGGTTTGAAAAAAATCATGAAAAATCCCCAGAGCAGGAAGGTCATGAGCCAGCCCATGGGAAACATGAAAAAGGTCAGTTCAAAAAAGGATACGGTCTTTTCTGTGATTTCTTCATAGAAACCAAGGGCGATAATGCCCCGGGCTGCTCCCAGGAGAGTGACGATGCTGCCTGCTCCGGCCACAAAAGCCATGCCCATGAACAGCCCCTTGCCGAATCTGGTGGGTCTGTCGCCTTCGCCGTACAGGGCATATATGGACAGAAGCAGGGGATACATGGTGGCGGCCACAGCAGTATGAGCCATGAGATGGGTCAGAAAGGCAGTGACTAAAAAACATCCCAGATAGATCATGCTGGTTCTTTCGCCTACGATTATCAGCATCTTATAGGCCAGGCGTTTGGTAATGCCCACTTTGGTAAACACCGCGCCGATCATCAGGGACCCGAAAATAAAAAGCACGGAAGGGTCCATAAAGTCCCTGAAAGCATCCTGAGCCGGGCGGATAAAGAAAAGGGCCTGCATGACTCCTATGGTTATGCCGGTAACCCCGATGGGGACCACCTCAAATATCCACCATATCCCGGCCATTAGAAAAAGGCCTACTGCCGCCTTGCCCTGAGGGGAGAGAGAGAAACTCTCTCCCATGGGATCCAGAGCGTCAGGCCAGGGCGGGGAATAATATACCACAAGGAAAACGGCAAAACCCATGATAAGAAAGGCCATTTTGGTCATATTGATTTTATTGGGGGCAATAGTCATCGTGATTCTCCTACGATTTGACAGGGTTGCATTTTTTGACCTGGGTGCGGATCAGATTGAACAGGTCTATAGACCGTATCATGCCGGCAAATCTGCCGTTATCTTTCATGACCATCAGGCTGCGGTGTTTGTTGAGGATCATTTTGTGCAATGCCTTGTCCAGACTGTCGTGGATGAGAATGGTTTCAGAAGGGGAGATATCCAGCATGATGTCTTTAATCTTGACATGAGGTACTTTGCTGCACAGTTCTTCCAGAGGTTCTCCCCACAAGTCGCTGTCTTTGAAGAGTGACTCCAGGTAATCATTGCTGAATCCAAAATGATTGAGATTAAGGTTGGAAATTTCCTGGTACTTAGGCTCGATTCCCCGCATGATATCAAATATAGTCAGCCGGGAAACGGTTTTGCCGGCCCGGTCCTCAATAATGATAGTGCTGTGGGTTTTCCTGTCGACTTTATCGTCGAGGTTGTCCAGGGCTACTATGGCTTCGTACAGGGTGGAGGATTCTGCCAGGATGACATAATCCTGTCTGGGAATCATAAGGTCTTTTACTGTCATAACGTCCATTGTTTACCCCCGAGATATTGTTGAGTTGTTTTTCTCATGTAAGACCGCCGGATTTTTTTGGGCGCTTAATTCAGGTATTGATAAGGAACGGCACTTTTTCTGGTAAAGTGTGATTGTTGTTTTTTTCTCAAGGTTAGTTGTTTAAGATCAGCAAATTATGTTCGTTGACTTAAATACTAGTGATTAATGGTAATGATCTGAAGACACCAGGGGCAAGGAAAGGGTGGAACGCTGTAAAAGAGTATTTAACAGGTGTCTGAGTTATGGATTAAAATTATACTAATAAAATACATAAATCAACAAAATGTTTCGGGGTGAGCTGATTTTGGGTATTTGACAGGTAATTTAGTTTTCATCCGGAAATGGTTCTTTTCCCTTTCGGCGGTGTCAATCCGCACAATTATCTGTCAACACATTAAGATACGCCTCCTCATAATTGTTTGATTTCCTAGCCAAAAGGTAACTATTCACCATAGCCAGCGGCCGGTCCCCGGTTCATGTTTCTGTTGATACGAACTCCCTGTCGCGGTTCCCTAAGACAAACCATTAGCTGGGCATGTTATCTGGCTGTTGAAAATCTCCCAATTGCTGCGTCGCTGCAAAAAGTTCAAACTCTTACGTATCATAAATACGCTGCGATCTTGAACTTTTTTTGTTCCTTACACTTGGAATTTTTGAACAGCCAGTTGAATAAGGACTTTTTCACGCTGTTATACTGGATTGGAAATCTTGCATATTTTGGAAAAAGATCGGCAGTTTTTAATGTGTATGGTTTGCCTGAACGGAACCTGCGACGGTCAAACATCGCATCAATGGCGAAACATGATACCTGGGACCGGCCTTTGATTCAGTGCTGATCATAATATATGGTGAGATACTTCAAATTTATTGAATACGCC
>JAWOGL010000283.1:0-10684 GCA_046496945.1 Desulfonatronovibrio sp. | reverse complement strand
ATAGAATATTCAGTGTTTCTTGATGTGAATGAGCTGGCCGATGAAAAGGTTGTCTCGGACTCTGTGGAAGAGATAATCACCATGGCCATGAATTCGAATCTGGAAATATTTCTGGTGTCCAACAATCCAGATTCCTTGAATATAAACTGCCTGCTTCCTTCTAAAGTACATTCCCGGAACAATCGGCCTATGTTGTTTCATCAGGCTTTATCCCTGGCAAAAGGAAGGATGGCTGCTTTGCTGAGTCCTGGATGGAATCTGCCCATCTGCTGGCCAAAATGGCTGCAAAATCATTTCAGCTGGCATGATGACGTGGGTCTGGTTAAGATGTTGGGTGATCCGGATACAGCCCGGGCGCAAATCGAGGCGATTCTGCCGGGCGCGGAAGTGCCTTTGCGCCAGGAAGTTCTTTCCAGTGCATTGCTGTATATGGCAATAGGTAAAAGCTCTGTGAATGACAATCTCAAAGCCCCATGCGCCATGATCCCCCTCCCGGTTCTAAGAGCCTGCGTTCAGGCATTCCCTGCTCTGTTTCAGGGAGACGTCATCGCAAACCTTGAAAACCTGGTGACCAGTATGGGGCTTAACTGCCTAACGGCTTTGGAAAGTTATGCGTATCCCCTGGGAGAAGAGTTCATTATCTGGGACGAGGAAGCTCTTATGAAGATAGTTAGTATCTTGAAAAAAGAGAGGCGTATGCAGGAAGCCGTGGATCTGATTAAAGAACACAAAAGTTGACCCGGCGACTCAGGTAAGCGGAAAAAAAACCCCGGAAAAAGTCATTTTTTCCGGGGTTTTTAACACAAAAGAAAGGTTAATTGATTGTCGGCTTGACTACCGCGCCTGAGCGCAGACATCTGGTGCATACATCAATCCTTTTGACCGCGCCCTGACTATCCTGAGACCTTACTCTCTGAAGGTTAGGCAGAAATCTTCTCTTGCTGCGGTTGTTGGCGTGACTGACATTATTGCCCACCTGGGGTTTTTTTCCACAAATTTCACACTGCTTGCTCATGATAAATTCCTCCTGAAATATATGCATTTGAGCCGGGGAGACTCCTTGCATTTTAAAATACACTGGGATATTTTTCATCAATTAACGGTTCATTAGTTTAATGGCTGGGTTAATCTGTTTAATCAAAGGACGCGCATCAGGATACGGTACCTTTTAATTAATTGATTTTTTTGCCAAAAGAAAAAAATATATATTCCGCGGATGAAAAATATGTTAAAAAAGGGATTCCTATCCTGAAAATAAAAAAATGGCAAGAGTAAAAATCTTGACATCAACCCGGATCACAAGCTAATAGCTTTCTGTGGGAATTAATATGCAAGAACAGTGGTTGCACATATCAGACATCCCGGTTCAAGGCCGGGAATTTTATTTTAAAGGTGACCAGGACTGGATAGCCCTTTGCAGCGAAATCGGCCTGGAGTACGAAGTATCTGAAGGCATGAGCGCACAACTGCAGGTGCTTCCGCAAAATCACGGTATTTTTTTTAAGGGTTCCATTAATGGCCGGGTTACAGCGCCGTGTTCCCGCTGTCTTGAGCCGGCCCGGATAGATATAGATCATCAATTTGAAATATTTGAAGATTTTGAAGAAACCGAGAAGGAGCCCCTGGGAACGGGTATTTTAAAGTTTGAAAATGGTTACTGGATGGTCAATGTCAGCCAGGCGATCCGTGAACAACTGGTTCTGGCCATGCCTGATAAAGTCCTGTGCAGGGAAGAATGTCCCGGACTCTGCCCTGAATGCGGGGCCAATATAGACAGTGGTCTCTGCCGCTGTAACCTGGAGCCGGGCGACCCCAGGCTGGCTAAATTTCGACAAATAAAGATTAAAACACATTAACGAGGTAAAAAATGGCATTACCCAAAAGGAAGACTTCCAAATCCAAAAAGAACATGCGCAGGTCTCATGACCATGTCCCCACACCTAACTTCATTTATTGCGAATGCGGCGAGGCCACGCTTCCGCACCGCATCTGTCCTGATTGCGGGACATACAAAGGACGCCAGTACATAAGGCCGCAGCAGGATGCAGTCAGCTAACCCCCGGATCGCGGTTGACGCCATGGGCGGCGACTTTGGTCCGGAGGTTGTGGTTCCCGGTGCTCTGGCAGCGGCCAGAAAGGAAAACCTGGGGCTGGTGCTGGCAGGTGATGAAAGCAAAATTCAGAAAGTTCTGGAAGGTCAAAACCACAAAGATATTGATCTGGAAATTGCTCACGCGCCCGAAGTAGTTGAAATGTCGGAAAAGCCTTCCGATGTTTTGCGAAAGAAAAAGAACTCGTCTATACAAGTCGCGTTCAGGCTGGTTCGTGAAGGCCGCGCCCATGGAGTGGTAAGCGCGGGAAATTCAGGGGCCACCCTGGCCTGCGGGATGTTTATTCTGGGCCGGATTAAAGGCATTGAACGTCCTGCTCTGGCTTCCATCCTTCCTACTGAAAAAGGCCCGCTGATACTTATTGACGTGGGAGCCAATGTAGAATGCAAGCCTTATCTTCTGGTTCAATTCGGTCTGATGGCCGAAGTGTTTGCCAGAAGCGTTCTTCATGTGGAAAAGCCCAGGATAGGTGTGCTGACCATTGGAGAAGAGGCGGACAAGGGAAATAATCTGGTCCGGGAAACTGTTAAACTCCTGAAAATGTCTTCCATGAATTTTATCGGGAATATTGAAGGCCGGGATTTTTTCACGGGTAAGGCTGATATTATTGTCTGTGATGGTTTTGTGGGCAATGTTTCCCTCAAGCTTATGGAGGGTCTGGCTCTATCCCTCAGTAAAATCCTGAAGGAAGAAGTCAGCAAAAGCTGGCTGGCCCGGCTGGGTTTTCTGCTGGGAATACGCGCTCTTAAAAGGTTTGGCCGCCGGATAGACTATGCTGAATACGGAGGAGCTCCCTTGCTGGGGCTTAATGGAATAGGCATTGTCTGTCACGGCTCATCCAACTCTAAGGCTGTTACCAACGCAGTGCTTATGGCCGGTGAATTCGTGAGAAACGGAGCCAACCAACTGCTTATTGACGGTCTGGGAGCCAATAAGGAAATAGGTATATTTGCCAAGAAGGCTCTGCCCAAATCAGAGGCAAAATGAGCTTTGCCTTTTTAATGCCGGCTTTGCCCGCAACCAGGTATTCATCAATGAGTTTACCAAAACATTGAGATCAGTTTAATCAAGCCGGAATAATATTTTCCAGGCTCTGCACTCCCTCTGGTCTCGGCTGTAATATTTTTATTTTTAAACAGTTCTTCCTTACGCTGGAATCTGAAAGATCTTTGCCCCATGACAAAAAACAGCTATATAGCAGGATTCAGTTTTTACGTACCTGAAACAGTACTGACTAATAAGGATCTGGAAAAACTGGTTGATACCAATGACGAGTGGATTATTTCCCGCACCGGTATCAGGCAAAGACATATTGTAAGTACCCAGGCGTGTTCCGATCTGGCCTGTCAAGCTTCCCTCGCGACTCTGAAAAAAGCCTGTCTCAAGCCCGGGGATATTACTCATATTATAATCGCCACTTTTACTCCGGATGCCTATGTGCCCAACGCCGCCTGCATCCTTATGGAAAAAATGGGCATCAGAGGTATCCCGGCCATGGATGTCAACGCTGCCTGTACCGGGTTTGTTTATGGGGTTGAACTGGCCAGAGGACTGTGCTTGCTGAATCCCGCAGCAAAAGTGCTGCTGGTGGCTTCCGAGGTGGTCACCTCCAGAATCAACATGCAGGACCGCTCCACTTCGGTTTTGTTCGGGGACGGCGCGGGAGCCTGTGTAATCTCTGGTGAACCTTTTGACGATAATGCCCCGGCGGGTTATATTCAGGACGTGCTGCTCAGGGCTGATGGTTCGTTAGGCAGCCTGCTTACGGTAAAAGGGGGTGGATCAGCCAGTCCCATGTGTCCTGGTCAGCAGGCGGGTGATGACTTTTTTGTCCAGATGGAAGGGCGTGAAGTATTCAAGCATGCTGTAAGATCAATGAAAAATGTATCCCTGGAAATCCTGGGAAAGAACAGCCTGAATATAGATGAAATAGATTTGTTTATCCCTCATCAGGCCAATATCAGGATTATTGAAGCATTGACCAGGCTTATGGGGGTTCGTGAAGAGAAAGTATTTGTGAATGTCCAGGATTATGGGAATACCTCTGCGGCGTCAGTGCCCATCGCCCTGGCTGAAGCCTGGGAAAAAGGCAGGATAAAGCCTGGATATCTGGTTCTGCTGGTGGCTTTTGGAGGCGGCTTTACCTGGGGGGCGACTCTGATCAAATTTTAACAGCCAGCCTTGATGAGGACCTTTTCAGCACGCTGTCAGTCAGATAAGAGGCAGTGAAATGTTTTGTCCGGATTTATAAAACCATGATCAGTTTTTGCGGAGTTTGTTATGTCTGATTTAAAAAAAACAGCCCTTGTTACCGGAGGCTCAAGAGGCATTGGCCGCGCCTGCGCCCTGCGCCTGGGTGAAGCTGGATACCAGGTCTTTGTCACTTATGTAAGCAGACCTGAACCGGCCCAGGAGACCTGCAGGCTTGTGCAGGAATCAGGCGGGGAAGCTTTTTGTTTTGCTCTGGATATCAGTGATGAGCAGGCTATAGTTGACTTTTTTAAGGAAAAGATAAAAGACCGGGTTTTTCTGGATGTTCTGGTTAATAACGCCGGACAAACCATGGACGGTCTCCTGGTCCGGATGAATATTAAGCAATGGGACCGGGTGCTCAGGGTGAACTTAAGCGGATCCTTTTTCTGTCTGCAGCAGGCCGCCAAGATAATGATGCGTCAGAAAACCGGAAGGATTATAAATGTTGCTTCGGTTACGGCTCAGTCAGGTAATCCTGGCCAGGCCAACTATACCGCGGCCAAGGCAGGTCTTATCGGGTTAACCAAAACAGCCGCCCTGGAGCTGGCCCCCAGAAATATTACCGTGAACGCTGTAGCCCCCGGGTTTATCGAGACTGATATGACCGCGGGTCTCAGCAGCGAAGTCCGGGAAAAATATCAGGGCATGATTCCTCTTAAAAGGTTTGGTTCCCCGGAAGATGTTGCCGGCACTGTGGCCTTTCTGGCCTCATCCGAGGCGGCTTACATCACCGGACAGGTTATAGGGATCAACGGCGGCATGTATATGTAAGTTTTTGTGAGAAGTTTTCAACGGCCAGTTAAAGGTAGAGTAGATTAAATTATTGAACATCAAAAAATACGTGGAGGATAAAAAATGTCCGTAGAGAAGAAAGTAAAAGAAATAGTGGTGGAGCAGCTTGGAATTTCCGCAGATGAAGTAAAAAATGACTCCAAATTTGTAGAAGATCTTGGAGCTGATTCACTTGACCTGACCGAGCTTATCATGGCCATGGAAGAAGAGTTTGATATTGAGATCGACGATGACAAGGCTCAGGAGATTCTCACTGTCCAGGCAGCAATTGATTATGTTGAGGCTAATCAGTAACCAGGACTTACTTTAGCAAGTTTGTCATAAAAACAAGAAACTTAGACAGGATTAACAGGATTTACAGGATAAGGGCGTGCAGGGCGGAAAACAGCATGCGCGGAGGCCATTGCCCAAGGCGAATGAAATCGATTGTCCTGGCTTTCGGCCAAAAATAAAAATGCCCGTAAGTGTTCGCCATAGCCAGCGGCCAGCCCTGATCCATCTCTTAATTCTGTTAGTCCTGTCAAAAAATTAATTATCTTTATTTGGGTTGCGGGCAAAACCCGCTGTAGTCCATTGTTTGCCATAACCGCCTGCCAAACCTGGATACCGGTTTATAATTTTAGCTTTGCATCGCCGGCGTTCAGAGCCGGCAGTTATGAGAATCTGCAGAATTTTATTTGATTAACTCTGCCGTCTAACCCGAACCATTGCCTTGAAGTCTCAAGGTCAAATCATTATTATGAATACACAAATGCCCAGAGTTGTTGTTACCGGACTTTCCGCCATAACCCCCATAGGAAATGATCTGGAAACCAGCTGGAAGTCTCTTCTGGCCGGAAAATGCGGTGTGGACAGGTTGACCCGTTTTGACTGTTCCGCGTATGCCACCCAGATAGCAGCCGAGGTCAAGGACTTTGATACAAGTCCGTATATGACCACCAAGGAAGCCAGGCGCATGGACCGGTTCTGTCACTTTGCCGTGGCTTCAGCCAAGATGCTTACACAACACTGCGGCCTTGATGCCCGGGGCATGGATATGACTCAGTGCGGAGCGGTTATCGGCTGCGGACTTGGAGGACTGGAGACCATTGAAGAGTTTCATTCCAAGCTCATGAAGTCCGGTCCCAAAAGGGTGTCGCCTTTCTTTATTCCTTTGCTTATAGCCAATATGGCCGCCGGGCAGATATCCATTGCCACCGGGGCCAAAGGGCCCAACCTGGCCACTACCTCAGCATGCGCCTCTGGTCTGCACAGCATAGGTTACGCGTATTCAGACATCAAGCTTGGCCGGATTAAGACCATGATCACCGGCGGAGTGGAATCCACCGTCACGCCCATGGCGGTTTCAGGCTTCAATGCCATGAAAGCTCTGTCCACTGACAACGATAACCCGGAAACAGCCAGCCGTCCTTTTGACCTGACCCGAAACGGTTTTGTCATTGGAGAGGGCAGCGGTCTGCTTTTTTTGGAATCCCTGGAAAGCGCCAGGGAACGCGGTGCAACCATTTACGCCGAGGTTGCAGGTTTTGGCGCATCTGCGGATGCTTTTCACATGACCGCTCCGGATGATTCCGGAGAGGGAATGGCCCAGGCCATGAGACAGGCTCTCAGGGAGGCAGGGGTATCTCCTGAACAGGTGGATCATATAAATGCTCACGGCACTTCCACCAAGCTCAATGACGCTTCGGAAACCAGGGCTATTAAAGAAGTGTTTGGCAGACACGCCTACGACATACTTTTAACTGCCAATAAATCCATGATCGGCCATACTCTGGGCGCGGCCGGAGGCATTGAAAGCGTGTTCAGTGTGTTAAGCCTTTATAATTCCGTGATCCCGGGAACCGTAAATCTGAAAAACCCCGATCCTGAATGTGACCTGAATTATTGCTCGCATGGCAATGTTTCCAGGAATATCAGATACGCTTTGTGCAATTCTTTTGGTTTCGGCGGAACCAATGCCTCCATTCTTTATAAAAAATTTGAAGATTAACCATAACCAAAATTCAGGACTTTGAACATGAATATGCAGGAATTAAAAGATCTTGATCCCAAAGTGGCCCGGGCTATTGAACTTGAAGAGCAGCGCCAGCTTTCCAAACTGGAGCTTATTGCTTCTGAAAACTTTACTTCTCAGGCGGTACGCCAGGCTGTGGGCAGCGTTATGACCCATAAATACGCTGAAGGTTATCCAGGTAAACGATATTACGGCGGATGCGAGTATGTTGACCTGGCAGAAGATCTGGCCAGAGACCGGGCCAGAGAACTTTTCAAGGCCGAATATGCCAATGTTCAGCCTCATTCAGGCTCCCAGGCCAATATGGGGGTGTATTTCGGCGTGATCAAGCCCGGAGATACAATCCTGGGCATGGACCTCTCTCATGGAGGCCATCTGACTCACGGCAGTCCGGTAAATTTTTCAGGCAGGCTGTACAATAATATTTTCTACGGAGTAAAAAAGGAAACCGGACAGATTGACTATGAACAGGCTGAAGCCCTGGCCATGGAGCACAAGCCGGCCCTGATTATCGCCGGGGCAAGCGCTTATCCCCGCGTTATTGATTTCAAGCGCTTCCGGGAGATCGCGGACAGGGCGGGCGCGAAACTTATGGTGGACATGGCCCATATTGCCGGGCTTATCGCCACAGGGCTGCACCCATCTCCTGTTGAACATGCCCATTTTACTACCACTACCACCCATAAGACCCTGCGCGGGCCCAGAGGCGGAATGATTCTGAGTTCTGAAGAATACGGAAAAATGCTTAATTCCCAGATTTTTCCGGGTATTCAGGGCGGACCGCTTATGCATGTTATAGCGGGCAAGGCGGTTGCTTTTGGCGAAGCACTCAAGCCGGAGTTTGCCGTTTATCAGAAAGTGGTTGTGGAAAACGCAGTAAAAATGGCTGAGCTGTTAACTTCGGCCGGGTTTGATCTGGTATCCGGCGGAACAGACAATCATCTGATACTTATCGATCTGACCAATAAAAACGTAACCGGCAAGGACGCGGAAATCGCCCTGGATAAAGCCGGAATTACGGTAAACAAGAACACCGTACCTTTTGAGACTAAATCACCCTTTATAACTTCAGGCATCAGGCTGGGTACTCCGGCTCTGACAACCAGAGGAATGAAGCCCGAACACATGGAAAGGATTGTGGAGTGGATAATTGACGGTGTGGCCAATTATGAAGATGATGAGCGTCTGGCCAGGATCAGCAAAGAGGTTAAGGAATTTGCCGGGCAGTTTCCTCTTTTCGCGTGGTAGGGGAGAAAAGGAAGGTTCAAGGTTCAAGGTTCAAGGAACAAGGGACAAGGAACAAGGGACAAGGTTCAAGGCTCAAGGTTCAAGGAACAAGGGACAAGGAACAAGGGACAAGGTTCAAGGCTCAAGGTTCAAGGTTCAAGGCTCAAGGAACAAAGGACAAGGTTCAAGGTTCAAGGTTCAAGGCTCAAGGTTCAAGGCTCAAGGCTCAAGGTTCAAGGTTCAAGGTTCAAGGTTCAAGGTTTGAAGAAAAGAATAAAGATAAAAGAAATGCTGGCATGCTGGAATTAAAAGACAAAAGACAGAAGACAGAAGAAATGCTGGCATACTGGAATACTGGAATGCTGGGATAGGAAAAAGGGGCAAGGGACAAGATTGGGAAAAGAAGGTTTAACAGTTTGTTGAATAAGGATTTTTCACGCCGGCAAGGTTCAACGTTCAATGTTCAGCGTTGGAGAAAAAACTAAGAATAGTTTTTTGGTCTTTTCAGTCTATTCAGGAGCTTTCGGTTTTATGCACAAGAGACTTTCCTGGGATGAATATTACATGCGCATCACCCACCTGGTTGCCGAGCGTTCCACCTGCCTGAGAAGAAAGGTGGGGGCGGTGGCAGTCAAGGACAAGCGTATTCTGGCCACAGGATATAACGGTGCTCCTGCAGGACTTGGCCATTGTCTTGACAGCGGATGCCTTCGCGAACAGATGAACATTCCATCAGGGCAGCGCCATGAGCTTTGCCGCGGGCTGCACGCTGAACAGAATGTAATAATTCAGGCGGCTGTACACGGCATAAGCATTATCGGCTCCAGTATATACTGCACCACCCAGCCCTGCCTCATCTGCACCAAGATGCTCATAAACTGCAAAGTGGAAAATATCTATTTCGCGGAAGGCTATCCGGATGAGCTGGCCCAGGATATGTTTACTGAAGCAGGAATAAACTTCAGGCTCTTGCCTTATGAACCACAATGATCTGATGCTCAGGGCCATAGCGCTGGCGGAAAAAGGAAAAGGACAAACCTGTCCCAACCCCTGTGTGGGCGCACTGGTTGTTGCCGGAGACGAAATTGTGGGTCAGGGTTATCACAGAAAGTTCGGAGGGAACCACGCCGAAGTTGAAGCCATAAATGATGCCGGGTCCAGAGGATGCGATCTTTCTTTGTGCGTTCTCTATGTTACTCTGGAACCCTGCAACCATCACGGGAAAACACCTCCCTGCACCAGAGCCATTCTAAACTCCGGCATTAAAGAGGTAGTCATCGGAGCACTGGATCCCAATTCCGGAGTTGAAGGTGGCGGGGCAAAGTTTTTGAGGCAGTCCGGCATCAGGGTTACAACCGGGGTCCAGGAGCAGAAATGCCTGGACCTTATAGCTGATTTTGCCTTGTGGCAGCAAACCTCCAGGGCTTATCTGTATCTTAAAATGGCCTCCACTCTGGATGGGAGAATAGCCACCAGGCAGAATCATTCAAAATGGGTCACAACAAGTGCGTCCAGAGAAAAAGTTCATTACCTGCGCTCCCGCACAGGAGCAGTCATCATCGGCGCCAATACTTTTTATCAGGACAATCCAAAACTGACCTGCCGCGGATTTGACGTGGAAGACCAACCCTTAAGCGTTGTAGTCACTTCCAGGCTTCCTGATCCTCAAGGCGATTATTTTCTGCTGCAGCAAAGGCCCTCCCAAACAATATTCTGGACTGATCATGAAGCTGCAGGGTCTTCCCGTGCATCCAGGCTGAAGGATCTGGGCTGTCAGGTCCTGTCTCTGGACCAAAAAGGGGCCGGTCTTGACCTGGGTCAGGGGCTTGACTGGTTAAGGCGGGAAAAAGGTGTTTATTACGCCATGTGTGAAGGCGGCGGCAAACTGGCTCTTGGTTTTCTGGAAGAAGGCCTGGCAGACGAGATATGGTATTTTATAGCCATGAAGATCCTGGGCGATGAGCAGGGAGTCCCGGTCTTTCACGGACGAGAGTGCGGATTCATGCATGAGGCTATAGGACTTCGGCTGAGCCGGTCCGACACAGCGGGCGATGATCTGTGGTTGAGGCTTTTTCCGCGGGATAAGGGGTAAGTTTCAAGGTTCGAGATTCGAGGTATGAGGTACGAGGAACAAGTTTAAAAACAGGAAATTAAGAAATATCACCACAGAGTTCACCGAGAACACAGAGTTAAGAGAAGGTTTTGCCGGTTATAAGTTACTTTCTCAGCGTTTTTGGTGATTTCTGAGGCTAGTACCCGGTTGCGGGCCAAGTCCGTTTTAAAAAAT
>JAWOGL010000262.1:0-5421 GCA_046496945.1 Desulfonatronovibrio sp. | reverse complement strand
GAGTGGCTGCCCGAGGCGGATGCCGACGTCGTCTGCCTGCAGGAGATAAGAAATTATATGCGCGCCGTAAGGGTTGGGATGGTGCGTTTTCTTGTTCCCGCCAAAAGAGGGAAGCCGGACCGTGTACAATTTTTTCCTCATAAAACAAGATTCTGCAACACCGGCAAAAACTTAAAAACCCATATGTTCCTCAATGGGAAAAGTCAGGGCCCTGAGGTGCTCATGGGCTTTTTTTCGTTGTCGGAAAGCATCCAGGTCTTCAAAAAGCCCCTGCACCCGTTCATCTTCGACCACAGCCTGGACCACGGTAAAATTGCCCGGAAAAACCTGGCTGCCGAAATGCTTGCCGTCTGATCCTTTTCCTTCAACCATGGAATAGCGGACATAATCTGAAATATCATGTTCATCAAGAATAGTCTCGATAAAGTCGGTATATTCAAACCTGAAGCTGATATGGACAAATTTCATTTTATAAATCCCGCAACCTTGCCTGTGTTGAAAAAAGTTTCTGTTTCGTATCGGTTCAGCATACTCAAACATGAAGCCAGCCAGCGTCAAAACAACAATCGAACTCCAAGGCGCCCTGCTGTGACCTATCTGCTGCCAAATACCCTGAATATAAAATTCTGCAGCTGGTCATAAAGGGTATACACCACGGGAATAACCACCAGAGTAAGTACAGTGGAGGTAAACATCCCGGCCACTATGGAGATGCCCAAAGGAGCTCTGGCCTCTCCACCGGTCCCGAATCCCAGGGCAATGGGAGTCATGCCCAGGATTGTGGAGAACGCCGTCATAAGAACCGGCCGGAAGCGTTCCCTGGCTGCTTCCTGAGCCGCTTCAAAGGGTTTTCTGCCCCTGGCCACCAGAACATTGGTAAAATCAATCAGGAGAATGGAGTTCTTGGTAACCAGTCCCATTAACATGATAAGCCCTATAAAGGCGTAGACATTAAAGTTCATGCCCATAAGCCAGAGAGACCCGAATGCCCCTACCGTGGCCAGGGGCAGGGAAGTCATAATGGTCAGGGGATATATAAAGGACTCAAACTGGGCGGACAGGACAAGATAAATAAAAATTACGGAAAAAATTATGGTTATAGTCAGGTAGTAAAATGATTCTTCAAACACCTGGGACATGCCGGCCAGTTCGTAATCGGCCTGAGCCGGAAGCTCAGCAGACAGATAGTCTTCCAGGATGTTCACCGCATCCCCCATGGCCACTCCCGGCGGAGTGGAAGCAGAAATGGTGGATGATCTGACCCGATTGAACCGGTGTATTTCACTGGGACCCACTGTTTCTTCCAGATCCACCAGGTTGTCCAGAGAAACAAGCTCCTGCCCGGAATTGCGTACATAAATATTTCGCAGAAAATCAGGCGACATGGCCCCTCTGCCCGGCACGTCGGTTATCACGTCATATCTTTCAGCCAGCCTTTCAATCTTGGATATCTCCACTTCGCCCAGGATAAAACGCAGGGTATTGGATATGGTGGACACAGAAACTCCCATTTCCGCTGTTTTTTCCCGGTTAATGGATACATCCACCTGAGGCTTGTTCAGTTCAAGGTCGCTCCTTACTCCCACAAACCATTCCGGCCTCTGGCGCATCCAGCTCATTACCTGATCCTGAAGAATATCCAGCTCCACAAGGTCGGGATTTTTCAGGACCACTTCAATGGGGGCACCCTCCACCCCGCCTGGAGAAAGTTCCATAACAAAGGCCCGTCCGTCGGGAATCGATCCCAGAATCCCCCTGAATTTCTGCATGATCTCATTTTGATGCAATGACCGCTCATCCCTGGGAGTGAGAGTAACAAAAGCTATTCCGCGGTTGGGCTGGCCCTGGCCTGCAGGGCCCATACCCACAGCCAGGAACTGATGGCTTATGTCCGGATCTTCAGCCAGTTCAGCCTCAATCTTTCGGGCAAGCCGGTCTGTTTCTCTTATGGTTGAACCCTCCGGGGTCTCCAGAATCAGCATAAAACGGGACCGGTCCTCATCCGCCTGAAACTCCTGAGGTATGTCCATAAGAGCGGCAATCCCGAGGCCAAAGGCAAAAAGAGCAATGGTTACAACCAGCCCTCTTCTTTTAAAAGCACCGCGGAGAATCCACACATAAAAATTTTCCAGCCCTTTGAGGTGGCGCTCAGAAACCTGAAAAATAAAGCTTTTCCGGGGCTGATATTTAAGCAGGCGGGAACACAGCATGGGAGTGAGGGTAAGGGCCACAAAAGTGGAAGCAAACACAGTCACAGCAACAGTTAGTCCGAATTCAAAGAAAAAGCGGCCTACAATGCCCCCGGTAAAGGCAACCGGAATAAAGACCGCTGCCAGGGACAAAGAGTTGGCCACTGCCGGAAAGGCCACTTCCGTAGTACCCACCCTGGCCGCGGGCAGGGCTTCGGCTCCGTTTTCCATATGATAAAAACTTCGTTCCAGAACAACAATGGCATCATCAACCACAATACCTATAACCAGAATAAGACCCAGCATGGTCAGAACATTTATGCTGAAGCCCATAATATTAATAAAGGCCAGACCAATTAAAAGCGAAGTGGGGATGGTCAGGGCCACCACGATTGTTCCCCGGCCGCTTCGCAAAAATGCCAGGACCACGAAAATAACCAGAAACGCTGCAATCAGAATAGTTGTCTGCAGGTCAGTAATGTTCTCCTTGATATAAGTAGAGGCATCCATGGCCACCCGGTACTCAAGCCCTGGGGGAAAACCCGAAGAGAGTTCTTCGATCCGGGTCTTGACCATCTCTGCCAGCTCCACTGTATTGGCTCCGGTTTGCTTGACGATTCCCAGGCCCACTGTGGGCTGCCCGGAAAAACGGGCGATCTGACGATCGCTTTCCACCCCGTCCGTGGCCTGGCCTACATCGGAAAGTCTGACCGGGGAACCCTGGCGATGGGCAATGATCAGGTCATTAAACGGAGCTGCCTCGGAAAACTGTCCCCGGGTTCGGATAATAAACTCTCTGGATACACCTTCTATGCGCCCCGAAGGAATATCAACATTCTCCTTTTGAATAGCATTCACCACATCCTGAACAACCAGGTCATAGGCGGCCAGACGCTTAGGATCGATACTTATCCGGACCGCAAAATTTCTGGCCCCGCCCACCATAATCTGACCAACCCCGCGCTGGGTTTCCAGCTGGGGCTTCAAATAGTTTTCCGCGTACTCTGTCAAACGGACATTATCCCACCTTTCATCCCCGATGAGGGCGAACCACATAATAGCCTGGGAATCCAGATTGAGCTTGCGCACGATGGGTGATTCAGCATCCTGGGGCAATTTTCGTCTGGCCCTTTCCACTGCGTCCCGGACATCCTGAGCTGCCAGATCCTGATCTCTCCACAGCTCAAATTCAGCCACCACCTGTCCCTGACCTGCCTTGGCGGAAGAAGTCAGATCCTTTAGTCCTTCTATGGTGTTGATCTCTTCTTCCAGAGGATCGATTATTTCCTGCTCAACGATCTCGGGAGCTGCTCCGGACAACACCACAGATACGCTGATCACCGGAAACTCCACATCCGGATTTTCCTGCACAGGCATCTGCAGAAAACCGTATACCCCGAAAATGGCAAATACCAGAAAAATGACTATCGTCATTACCGGTCGGCGGATGCATAAGTTCCAGATCACTTGGAATTTCCTTTGTCCTGATACAGGAGGTTTTGCTCTTTGGCCCAGTCCGGCCCTTCCTCTTCAACCACGTTCACCTGCATCCCGTCATTAAGATTCATATGACCGGATACAACCACCAGCTCACCTGGGCGCAGCCCTGTGGTGATTTCCACAGCACCCGGACTCCTGACCCCGGTCTGTACGGATTTGCTTTGAACCTCTTTGCTCTCTTTGTCAAAAGTAAATACCAGGTAGCCGTCTCTGGTGCCTACAAGGGATCTTTCCGGAACAATAACGGCATTTTCCCGGTAACCCAGAAAAAGTACGACTTCTGCAAAAGAACCCGGTCTGAGCCTGTTTTCCTGATTTTCAATAAAGGCCCTGACTTCAAAGGTGCGGGTTGATTCCTCTATCGATGGACTTACAAAATTTACCCTGCCCTCAAATTCCTCTCCGGTATGGGCCGAGACTTTTACTGCTGCTTTTTGTCCGGTTTCCACTCTTGCAGAATATTTTTCTGAAACCATAAATGATATCTCCAGGGGATCAGTCTGGTACATGGTTGCCAGCAGTTCGCCCTTGGAAACAAAGGCTCCCGGATCAACTCTCTGCCCGGAAATATATCCGGAAAAAGGAGCCCGGAGCAAATTATCGGTCAAGTCCTGCCTGGACAGTCGTACCTGGGCGGTTAGCCTGTTAACCTCCGACGCAGCAGAAGCCATTTCGGTTTTGACCTGGTCAAAGCGATCCTCGGATATCAAGTCCTGTTCATATAGTTCTTTAAAACGCTTATGGGAACGCTGAAGGTTTTCCAGGTTAGTCCTGGCCTTTTCCAGAGCAGCCTGGCTGGAAGTCAGCCGGTGCTGGTGTTTCTCCTCCTCAATTTCAAAAAGAAGCTTATCCTTACTGACAAAGCTTCCTTCCTGAAAATGGACTGCTTTTACCCTTCCGTCTCCTTCAGGCTTTATTTCAACATTCTGAATCGGCCTCAAAGTGCCTATGGCGCTGACAGTGTCAGCAAGAGTCAGATCCAGTGCAGGGGCGATTTCCACCGCCACAGGCGGCCTCTTTCTGCTCATATCCTGCGCTTCTTCCTCTTCAGAGGATCTGAGGTAAAAAAATACCGAGATGGCCACTACAAGAATGAAAAAAGTCCACGGCCCAAAAATCTTACCCAGCACCCCTTTCTTTTTTTCAGAAGTCCGGTCTGCCGACAAGTTCTGATTATCCCCTACCATTAACATCTCCAGGGCAAAACGCCATCAGGTTAAGCTTTAAAAGATCTCTCAAACAACTCTTCCAGGGCCTTCCTGCCGTTGGCCTCAAGAAACCTGGTTCCAGTGCCGGTAAAATGCTGCCTGGAGATTACAGGAGCCTGAAATTCATTCCAGTTCCCTTCCATCCAGCTGAACCAGCGATCCTTGACCTGGTCAAAGACAAACAGGGGCTTGTTGCATATCTTGGCATATTCTGCACCCCAGCCGGTGCCGCCCTTGACAGTCTTATCCTCAAGAATCTCCCCCACTACAAAAATTTCCATTCCACTGGCAACCTGCCAGCAAATGGTCTGAAGTACCTTGCGGAAAATGGGAGCTCTGGAATAGGTCCTGTGCATGAGTCCGGATACGTAGGTGATACTTACATCCTTTTTGGCAAGCTCTTCATTGGTCAGATACCTGACTCCCCTGGTTCGTTCTATGGGATGACCCTCGAAGCTGTAGTTTACTTCATCCAGTCCATACTTTTCCGCCAGTTCACCAAAGCACGCCTCCGCGCCTCTGGC